>NZ_JBFALG010000021.1:64748-114223 GCF_040656135.1 Micromonospora sp. NPDC050200 | reverse complement strand
CCCCGGGGGGCCCCCCCCTTTTTCTCTTGATGTCGGGGGGGTTCCGGGGGAACAACCCCCCCCAAAAAGTCCTTTAGCCCGGGGGGGGTGGGGGGGGGGGGGGGGGGGGTGCGTTCCGGTCGCGAGAGCGACCAGAACGCACCCGGAACGGGGTCAGGGGGTGGCGGAGGCGTTCGCGGCGATCTCGGGGAGGTCCGTCGGGCCGGGGTCGGCCGCCGGGGGCGGGGTGGGGGCGGTGGCGGCGGCGCGTACGGCGGCGGCGACCGCCGGGGCGACCCGGGAGTCGAAGACGCTCGGCACGATCACCGTCGGGTTGATCTTGTCCTCGCCGACCACGTCCGCGATCGCCCGGGCCGCGGCGATCGCCATCTCCTCGGTGAACTCCTCGGCGTGCGCGTCGAGCATGCCGCGGAACACACCCGGGAAGGCGAGCACGTTGTTGATCTGGTTCGGCTGGTCCGAACGGCCGGTGGCGACCACCGCGGCGTGCTTGCGCGCCTCCCGTGGGTCGACCTCCGGGTCCGGGTTGGCCAGCGCGAAGACGATCGCGCCCTTCGCCATGGTGGCGATGTCGTCGCCGGTGAGCAGGTTCGGCGCGCTCACCCCGATGAAGACGTCCGCGCCGCGTACCGCCCCGGGCAGGTCGCCGGAGTAGTTCTCCTTGTTGGTGTTCTCCGCCAGCCACTGCCAGGCCGGGTTGAGCCCGGTCAGGCCGCGGTGCAGGGCGCCCTGCCGGTCGTACGCGATGATGTCGCCCACACCCTGGCGCAGCAGCAGCTTCATGATCGCGGTGCCGGCCGCGCCGGCCCCGGAGACGACCACCCGGACGTCCGCGAGCTGCTTGCCCACGACCCGCAGCGCGTTGGTCAGCGCGGCCAGCACGCAGATCGCGGTGCCGTGCTGGTCGTCGTGGAAGACCGGGATGTCCAGCGCCTCGCGCAGCCGGGCCTCGATCTCGAAGCAGCGCGGCGCGGCGATGTCCTCCAGGTTGATCCCGCCGTACGCGGGCGCGATCGCCTTGACGATCGACACGATCTCGTCGGTGTCCTGGGTGTCCAGCACCACCGGCCAGGCGTCCACCCCGCCGAAGCGCTTGAACAGCGCCGCCTTGCCCTCCATCACCGGCAGCGACGCCGCCGGTCCGAGGTTGCCCAGGCCCAGCACGGCCGAGCCGTCACTGACCACCGCGACGGTGTTGCGCTTGATGGTCAGCCGGCGGGCGTCCGCCGGGTTCTCCGCGATCGCCATGCAGACCCGGGCCACGCCCGGGGTGTACGCCCGGGACAGCTCGTCGCGGGTGCGCAGCGCCACCTTCGAGCTGACCTCGATCTTGCCGCCGAGGTGCAGCAGGAAGGTGCGGTCGGAGACCTTGCGCACGTCCACGCCGTCGAGCGCGGTCAGCGCGTCGACCACCTGGTCGGCGTGGCTGGCGTCGGCGGTGTCACAGGTGAGGTCGACGATGACGCTGGTCGGGTCGGAGTCGACCACGTCGAGGGCGGTCACGATCGCGCCGGCCTCACCGACCGCGGTGGTCAGGCGCCCGATCGAGGAGGCGTCCGCAGGTACCGCGATCCGGATCGTGATCGAGAATCCGGCACTCGGTAGTCGGGTGATTGCCACGGGGTCCCTCCGTCGACGCTGAGCGGCTCGCCAGGCATTTCTACCCGCCCGCCGACGCCGCCCGGCATCCGCCCCCGGTTTTTGCGGCTTTTCCCGGCGGGCATATAGCAGGTGCGTTCGGCGTTGACACGTGTCAGGATTGCTCGGTACATGCACAGAACGGACAGGAGAGACAGCTTGCTAGACCAGGAGACCTTCGTACCCTTCTCAGACGATCAGCTCGACGCCACCACCGGCGAGTACGAGCTGTCGGAGCGGCAGGCGCTGCGGCGGGTCCCCGGCCTCTCCACCGAGCTCACCGACATCACCGAGGTCGAGTACCGCCAGCTGCGGCTGGAGCGGGTCGTCCTGGTGGGTGTCTGGACCGAGGGCACGCAGAGCGACGCCGAGAACTCGCTCACCGAACTGGCGGCGCTGGCCGAGACGGCCGGGTCGCAGGTCCTCGAAGGGCTGATCCAGCGGCGTACCCGCCCGGACCCGGCCACCTACGTCGGCCGGGGCAAGGTCGACGACCTCGGCGCGGTGGTCCTCTCCACCGGCGCCGACACCGTCATCTGCGACGGTGAGCTGTCGCCGTCCCAGCTGCGCAACCTGGAGCAGCGCACCAAGGTCAAGGTCGTCGACCGGACCGCGCTGATCCTCGACATCTTCGCCCAGCACGCCAAGAGCAAGGAAGGTAAGGCGCAGGTCGAGCTGGCCCAGCTCGAATACCTGCTGCCGCGCCTGCGTGGTTGGGGTGAGACGCTGTCCCGGCAGACCGGTGGTTCCGGTCGCGGCGGCGGCGCCGGCGGCGGCGTGGGTCTGCGCGGTCCCGGTGAGACCAAGCTGGAGACCGACCGGCGGCGGATTCGCCACCGGATCGCCCGGCTGCGCCGGGAGATCAAGGGCATGCGGACGGTACGCCAGACCAAGCGCGCCCGCCGTTCCCGCAACGCCGTTCCCGCGGTGGCGATCGCCGGCTACACCAACGCCGGCAAGTCCAGCCTGCTCAATCGGCTGACCGGCGCCGGGGTGCTGGTGGAGAACGCGCTCTTCGCGACCCTGGACCCGACCACCCGCAAGGCCACCACCTCCGACGGCCGGCTCTACACCCTCTCCGACACCGTCGGTTTCGTCCGGCACCTGCCGCACCAGATCGTCGAGGCGTTCCGCTCGACCCTCGAGGAGGTCGCCGAGGCCGACCTGGTGGTGCACGTCGTCGACGGCACCCACCCCGATCCGGAGGAGCAGGTCCGCGCGGTCCGCGAGGTGCTCGCCGAGGTCGGCGCCGACCGGCTGCCCGAGCTGCTGGTGGTCAACAAGACCGACGCGGCCGACGAGGACACGCTGCTGCGGCTCAAGCGGCTCTGGCCGGACGCGGTCTTCGTCTCCGCGCACAGCGGGCGCGGTATCGACGGGCTGCGACAGACCGTCGAGGAGCGGCTGCCCCGCCCGGCGGTGGAGGCCCGCGTGGTGCTGCCGTACGACCGGGGTGACCTGGTGGCCCGGGTGCACCGCCAGGGTGAGGTGCTGAGCACCTCCCACCTGCCGGAGGGCACCCTGCTGCACGTACGCGTCGGCGTGGCACTCGCCGCCGAGCTGGCGCCGTTCACCGCGGCGGAGGCGGTCGCCGGGGCGCGGTAGCGGCTCCCGGCGTGACACGCCCGTTCACCGCGGCATGCGACACTGGCGCAATGCGCCGCGCTGTTTCCTCGGTCACGGTTGCCCTCGGCCTGCTCGGGGCGATCGTGGCCTCCGCCGGTGCCGCTGCGGCGGCACCGGCGACCTCCGCTCCCGCCCCGAAGAAGCGCTGCACCGTCGAGGACCCGCGGCTTCGCGAGCTGTCCGGGCTGGTGGCGACGAAGACCGGCTACATCGTGGTCAACGACAGCTCGCTGAAGGACAGCCACAAGCGGGTCTTCTACCTCGACACGAAGTGCCGGATCGATCGGGAGGTCCGCTACACCGGCGACGGCCCCTTCGACACCGAGGACCTGGCCGTCTCGCCGGACGGCAAGACGCTCTGGATCGCCGACATCGGCGACAACCCGGGCAAGGACCGGCGCAGCCGGATCGCGGTGTGGACCATGCCGATCGGCGGCGGCAAGCAGCCGGTGCTGCGCCGGTTGTCGTACCCGGAGAAGAAGCCGCACGACGCCGAGGCGCTGCTCGTCGGCGCCGACAACCTGCCGCTGGTGATCACCAAGGTGCCCAGCGGCAAGGCGGAGATCTACACCCCGACGGGGAAGCTGCCCAGCGGCGACACCGAGCCGGTGCCGATGAAGAAGGTCGGCGAGATCGCGCTCCCGGAGACGACCACCGACAACCCGATGAACATCTTCGGCCGGGTGGCGATCACCGGGGCGGCCCGCTCGCCCGACGGCTCGAAGGTTGTGCTGCGCACCTACGCGGACGCCTTCGAGTACGACGTGACCGGCGACGACATCGTGGCGGCGCTGACCACGGTCAAGCCACGGGTGACCCCGCTGGCCGACCCGTTCGGCGAGGCGATCTCCTACAGCCCCGACGGGAAGACCTTCCTCACCGTCTCCGACGCCGGCACCCTCAACGCCGACGACCCGATCGACATCCTCGCGTACACCCCGTCGACCACCGGGGCGGAGGCGCTCGCCGGCGGCGCCGGCGCCAACAAGCCGGTGGCCGAGAAGTCCTGGTTCGACACGATCAGCCTGGACCAGATCACCTACCTGATCGCGGCGGTCGGCGTGCTCGGCCTGCTCCTCGTCGGCGCGGGCATCTTCGGCATCCTGCGGTCCCGGCGTCGGCCCGCCTCGGCCGACGACAGCCGGGACGGCCGTGACGGCGACGATCCGTTCTCCTCCGGAGCGATCGACCGGGGTCCGGGCGACGCCGGCGGGGACGCTCCCCGCGGTGGCGTCTACGGCGGTGCTCCCGCCGGTGTCGGCGTCTACGGCGGCCCGGCGGCAGCCGGTGGCGCCCCGGGTCGGGCACCCGCGGGCGGTGCCGTCTACGGCGGTGGGCGCCCCGGCTCGGCCCCCGGTGGTGGTCGTCCCGACGGACCCGGCGCGCCCGCGGGAGGGCGTCCCGCCGGTCCGGGTGGCGGTCGCCCCGGTGGCGGCGTCTACGGCGGTGGTCGGCCGGCGGGCGGCGGCGTCTACGGTGGCGGCCCGGCTGGCGCCCCCCAGGGCGGCGGCCCGCGTGGCGGCGGCCCGGGTGGCCCGCCCGGCGGCGGCGGCCCGCGCGGCGGCGGTCCGGGTGGCGCGCCGAGCGGCGGCGGCCCGCGTGGCGGTGGCGACCCGCGTGGTGGCGGCGCCTACGGCGGTGGCGGTCGGGCGGAACCCCCGCGGCACCCCCGCGATCCGCGCTCCGGTCCGCGCCACGACGACGGATACGACGACCGGCGCGGCGGCCAGTACGGGTACGGGCAGCCACCCGGCCGGGGCGAACGCTACTGAGACAGCGCCGCTTTCCGTGACGTGACCGGCTGGCCACGTCACCGCAGCGGCCCGACACGACGACGGGTGGCCGCCCCAGGGGGTGGCCACCCGTCGTGTGCGTGGGGTCAGATGCGGCGCAGCACCGCGACGACCCGGCCCATGATGGTGGCGTCGTCGCCGGGGATCGGGTCGAAGGCCGGGTTCTGCGGCATCAGCCAGACGTGCCCGTCCCGCCGCCGGTAGGTCTTGACGGTCGCCTCGCCGTCGAGCATGGCGGCCACGATCTCGCCGGAATCGGCGGTCGGCTGCTGCCGGACCACCACCCAGTCGCCGTCGCAGATCGCCGCGTCGAGCATCGAGTCGCCCTTGACCTGGAGCATGAAGACCTCGCCCTCGCCGACCAGCTCGCGGGGGAGAGGGAAGATGTCCTCCACCGCCTGCTCGGCCAGGATCGGCCCACCGGCGGCGATCCGGCCCAGCATCGGCACGTACGCCGGGGTGGGTCGCTGGGATCGGCTCAGCTCGTCGTCGACGACGTCGTTGGGGGCCCGGACATCCACCGCGCGCGGCCGGTTGGGGTCGCGGCGCAGGAAGCCCTTCTTCTCCAGCTCCTTGAGCTGGTAGGCGACGCTCGACGGGGAGACCAGGCCGACCGCCTCGCCGATCTCACGCACGCTCGGCGGGTAGCCCTGCCGCTCGACCCAGCTGCGGATGAACTCCAGGATCCGGCGCTGCCGGGCGGTGAGGTCGACCGTCGTCGGGTCGGGGAAGCTGCTGACGACCGGGGTGACCGGGCGCACAGCCGGCTGCCCCGTCCGGTTGCGGGCGGGGCGGGGGCGCCGAGTGGCCGGCGGACCCGCCTCGGCGATCTGCTGCGGGTTCTTCTGCCGGCTGGCCCGGTCCTCGGTCACGTCCGTCCTCCCTGGTCGGCGCTGGGTGCCTTGGCGGCTCGTGGTGCGTGCGTGGGTGTGGCGGGGTCGGGCCCGACGTCGTGCGACGCGCCCGGTCGTTCATGACCGTATAGGTGGGATCGGTCATTTTCAAACATCTGTACGACCTGCCATCGGCGTGTCGGCGCGGTGTTCCTGGAAATTCGAACGCCCGTTCTGGTAAATGGTACGTCGTGGTCGAACTCCTGTTCGACGCCGGCGGAGCTTTCGTGATGGCCGTCCGTTTCTCGCGTCTTGGCCGGACGGGCGGTAACCTCCCGCGGGCCGCGCCGTTGGGGATGTCGGCGGTCGGCGTCCAAGGGGGTTTTCCGGGTGACGCGCCGGACACGCCGGCCAACTTGACCGCGCTCGGTCGGCGGCATACGGTCGACCCCTAGATGTAGTAGTCACATGGGCGTAAGTCGCCTACAGGTTGGGTTCGACTACCGACCGCACTCCCGTACCGTCGACGACGGCGACGGCCACCGACGGTGGCCCCGCCGGGTCGACGCGTGCCCGGAGGGCGATCGGCGGGCAACCCACGGTCGATCAAGGAGGTCAGGCTATGCGGTGTCCGTACTGCCGACACGCCGACTCCCGGGTGGTCGACTCGCGGGAGGCCGACGATGGGCAGCTCATCCGTCGCCGCCGCTCCTGCCCGGAGTGCGGCAAGCGGTTCACCACGGTCGAGGAGGCCGTGCTCGCGGTGGTCAAGCGCAGCGGGGTGACCGAGCCGTTCAGCCGGACGAAGATCATCGGCGGGGTGCGCAAGGCGTGCCAGGGCCGGCCGGTCGACGAGGACTCGATCGCGCTGCTGGCGCAGAAGGTCGAGGAGACCGTGCGGGCGAAGGGGGCCGCCGAGCTTCCGAGTCACGAGGTGGGGTTGGCGATCCTGGGCCCGCTGCGGGACCTGGACGAGGTGGCCTACCTCCGCTTCGCCAGCGTCTACCGGTCCTTCGACTCGCTCGCCGACTTCGAGCGCGAGATCGAGACGCTGCGGGCCGCCGCGCGTGCCCGCGCCGGCGCGGTCGAGGCCGCCGGCCGGACCAGTTGATTTTTCGAGTTTCTGACAGATGACGACGCGCGGTGGGTGACCGCGCAGACGAGGGGGCGGATGAGATGGCGGGGGACGGCGTGACAACCAGTCGGTCGCGGACGAAGGCCGGCGCGGTGTCGGGGCTCAAGGTCCAGCGGGTCTGGACGACCGAGGGCGTGCACCCCTACGACGAGGTGGCGTGGGAGCGCCGCGACGTCGTGATGACGAACTGGCGGGACGGCTCGATCAACTTTGAGCAGCGCGGGGTGGAGTTCCCCGAGTCCTGGAGCGTCAACGCGGCCAACATCGTGACCACCAAGTACTTCCGGGGCGCGGTGGGGACCCCGGAGCGCGAGTGGTCGCTCAAGCAGCTGATCGACCGGGTGGTCACCACCTACCGCAAGGCCGGTGAGGAGCACGGCTACTTCGCCGCCCCCGCCGACGCCGAGATCTTCGCCCACGAACTGACCTGGATGCTGCTGCACCAGGTGTTCAGCTTCAACTCGCCGGTCTGGTTCAACGTGGGTACGCCGTCGCCCGCGCAGGTATCAGCGTGTTTCATCCTATCTGTGGATGATTCGATGGATTCCATCCTGGATTGGTACAAAGAGGAAGGGCTGATCTTCAAGGGCGGCTCCGGCTCCGGGGTCAACCTGTCCCGGATCCGCTCCTCCCGCGAGCTGCTCTCCTCCGGTGGCACCGCCTCCGGCCCGGTCAGCTTCATGCGCGGCGCCGACGCCTCCGCCGGGACCATAAAGTCCGGCGGCGCCACCCGGCGCGCGGCCAAGATGGTCATCCTCGACGTGGACCACCCGGACATCGAGGAGTTCGTGGTCACCAAGGCGCGCGAGGAGGACAAGATCCGCGCGCTGCGGGACGCCGGCTTCGACATGGACCTGGGCGGCGCCGACATCGTCAGCGTGCAGTACCAGAACGCCAACAACTCGGTCCGGGTCTCCGACGAGTTCATGACCGCGGTGGAGAACGGCGGCGGCTTCGACCTGCGCGGCCGGCTCGACGGGCAGACCATCGAGACGATCGATGCGAAGAAGCTGTTCCGGACCATCTCCCACGCCGCCTGGGAGTGCGCCGACCCGGGCCTGCAGTACGACGACACCATCAATGACTGGCACACCTGCCCGGAGACCGGGCGGATCACCGCGTCGAACCCGTGCTCGGAGTACCTGCACCTGGACAACTCCTCGTGCAACCTGGCCTCGCTGAACCTGATGAAGTTCCTCCGCACCGACGGCGGCTTCGAGGTGGAGAAGTTCGTCCGCTCGGTCGAGTTCGTCATCACCGCGATGGACATCTCGATCTGCTTCGCCGACTTCCCGACCGAGAAGATCGGGGAGACCACCCGCGCCTACCGGCAGCTCGGCATCGGCTACGCCAACCTGGGCGCACTGCTGATGGCGTCAGGTCTGCCGTACGACTCGGAGCAGGGGCGCTCGGTCGCTGCGGCGATCACCTCGCTGATGACCGGCACGGCGTACCGCCGCTCGGCTGAGCTGGCCGGCATCGTCGGCGCGTACGACGGCTACGCCCGCAACGCCGAGCCGCACAAGCGGGTCATGCGCAAGCACGCCGCCGCCAACGACGCGATCAAGCCGGCCGGCACGGTCGCCACCGCGATCCAGCGCGAGGCCACCAAGCAGTGGACCGAGGGCAACAAGGTCGGTGACAAGAACGGCTGGCGGAACTCGCAGGCCGCAGTACTCGCGCCGACCGGAACCATCGGTTTGATGATGGATTGTGACACTACGGGCGTTGAGCCCGATTTGGCGCTGGTCAAGTTCAAGAAGCTGGTCGGCGGCGGCTCGATGCAGATCGTCAACCAGACCGTGCCGCGCGCCCTGCGCAGCATCGGGTACCCCGAGGAGCAGGTCGAGGCGATCGTCGAGCACATCGCCGACCACGGCCACGTGGTGGACGCCCCCGGTCTCAAGCCGGAGCACTACCCGGTCTTCGACTGCGCGATGGGCGAGCGCTCCATCGCCCCGATGGGCCACGTGCGGATGATGGCGGCGGTCCAGCCGTTCATCTCCGGCGCCATCTCCAAGACGGTCAACATGCCGGAGCAGGCCACCGTCGAGGACGTCGAGAAGATCTACTTCGAGGGCTGGAAGCTCGGCCTCAAGGCCCTGGCCATCTACCGGGACAACTGCAAGGTCGGCCAGCCGCTGTCGGTCGCCAAGCCGAACAAGGCGGTGGCGGAGGCACCGGTGGCGGTCGAGAAGACCGTCGAGAGGGTCGTCGAGTACCGGCCGGTGCGCAAGCGGCTGCCGAAGAAGCGTCCGTCGGAGACGGTCTCCTTCTCGGTGGGCGGGGCCGAGGGCTACCTCACCGCGTCGTCCTACCCGGACGACGGCCTCGGTGAGGTCTTCCTCAAGATGTCGAAGCAGGGCTCGACCCTGGCCGGCGTGATGGACGCCTTCTCGGTGGCCATCTCGATCGGTCTCCAGTACGGCGTGCCGCTGGAGACGTTCGTCAGCAAGTTCACCAACATGCGCTTCGAGCCGGCCGGCATGACCGACGACCCGGACGTGCGGATGGCCGCCTCGGTGATGGACTACATCTTCCGTCGCCTGGCCCTGGACTTCCTGCCGTACGAGCGCCGCGCTGAGCTGGGCATCTTCACCGCCCAGGAGCGGGCCGCCCAGCTGCGGGCCGAGGCGGAGGCGGAGAGCGCGTCGGTCAGCGGCGCGGAACTCACCGCGATGGCGTCCTCGGCCCCGGTCGAGGCCCCGACGGAGCCGAAGTCGGCGGTGGCCCAGCCGGCGCAGGAGATGGCGGACGTCGCCGCCGCCAAGCCGGCGCCCTCGGTGGGATCCTCCACCGAGCTGCTGGAGGCCGTGATCGGCAAGGCCGCCGACGCGCCGCTCTGCTTCACCTGCGGCACCAAGATGCGGCCAGCCGGCAGCTGCTACGTCTGCGAGGGCTGCGGCTCCACCAGCGGCTGCAGCTGAACCGGGAAGTTCATGTATGTCTCCCGTGAGTAACTCCTAAGAGGAATCACTGGTTGACATCGTCCCTGGTGAAGCTCTACAACAGATGCCTCCCACCCGAGTTCGGGTGGGAGGCATCTTGTTGTTGGGCGTACGGGTGAGCCGGGGGAGGGGTAGACGTGTCGGTGAATGTCGTCCTGCCGCGTCCCGTCGATCACGAACTGCTCGAGCGGATGCTCGGCGCCGGGCCGCCCAGAACCCCGATGACCTCCGCGGCAAGGGCGTTACGCGAACTCAAGGCCGCCAGCCGTGAGCGCAATGCCGCACTCGCCTACGCCCGCGACCTGCACGAACGACTACGTCCGGAGTTCGAGGCGATCGCCCGCGAGAAGCAGGAGAAGGTCCGCCACCTCAGGCCTCTTCCCGATCCGGCGAAGGATGGCGAATGATCCACGCGGAGGATCCGTCGCAGTGGCAGACCGACAAGCTGACCGCTCTGCGTCTCGGCCGCCGGCTGGTTACCGAGGTGACTCCGTCCGGGCCGAGCAGAAGGTGCTTCGTCGACATTCGCCCTGTTTCCACTGATGCCGATCATGACGCTAGCCGGGAGGGCTGGGTCCGACCCGACCGTGATCGCAGTTTCAAGCTGGAGCATTGGGAGTACGACGCCAACCAGCTGGATGGCTTCGACTACGACATCGGCGCGGTACTCGTGCGCACCGCAACCGTCACAGGGGAGGTGGAACTCGCCGCCGTCCTCCGAACCTGGAACCTTCGACCCGAGCAGTTTCTCCACCCCTGGCAGACCGACGACCCGAAGTAGCCGGCCGCCTTATCGACGAACGAGTCGATCTACGGGTCCCGACAATGCGGGAAACCTGGCGGGAGGAGCGATCTCATCGCGATGCGGCACACTCAGGCCATGAACGAGCTCTCACTTTCGGTCCCACCGTACGATCCGGCGGTCGGCGTTGTCGCTCCCGCCGAAGGCGGCTCGGTCACCGTCGAGATCGTCGATGGCGCAGTCGAAATCTTCGGCGATGCTGCCGGTCTTCGTGATCTCGCCCGGATGTGCCTCGCGTTGTCGGACGCGCGGGCACCGAGGGGCGCCCACATCCATCTTGATGCCGGCATCAACCCACTGGACATCGGCTCGGCCTCGCTCATGCTGGCAAGGGATCCACGTGGCCGATGATGAGAAGAGCCCGCAGGACTTGCGATGGCGTTGGGACGAGCCCGTGCCGCTTCGCTGGCTGCTGGTCGATGAATACACCATGGGAGAACCGGACTCCGCGATCGCCGTGTGCGCCGATATCGAGGGGCTGTTCGTCGATTCGCCGCCTACAGTGCGCGGGACGACGCTCCTCGGCTGCCTGCCCCACCCGCCGCTGCGCCGTGCTTTGGACGCGCTGGCCAAGGGGGCGGGCAACCCCGGTGGTGCTCTACATCGCCGCTGGATCAACGCTTCCGTCTACAGCGTGGACCAGAACGGCGTGGTCAACCGCGTGATCGGTTCCCACCTTCGAGCATCAGTGACCGGCGTCCGCCCTGTCCGCTGACCTCCTCGATGTCACCCTCGACACCGCGATCGCCGAGTCGATGCCGAGCGGTGCACGGCGGATCTGGGATCTATGGCACGCGGGTGGCCCGCCCGAACCTGGCCTGTGGGCGAGCTACGGCCGGGAGCTTCGACATCACTGGTCCGGAGCCGCATTGGCTCACCATCGGGCCGATGTGCCCGACAAGCCGACCGGCAGCATCTACCACCTCGACGGACGCAACGTCACTGACATCGAAGGCTTTTACTGCGCCATCGGCGAGGCCATCAACGGTCCCGGCGGCTACTTCGGCTGGAACGGCGATGCGCTCCACGATTGTGTGACGGGAGGGTGGGGCACCGAGTGGCCGTTCCGTCTGGTCTGGCATGACGCCGGGGTGGCCCGTACCCACCTGACTGCAGCGGCCGGTTCCGGAAAGTCGGCCTCGCACACCGGCTTTGATCAGATTCTTCAATGGTTCGCCGAGGATCAGATCGAGGTCGAGTTGCGGTGATCGGCGGCCATAGCCGAGGAGCCTCTCCGGGGCTCCCCACCTTTGCGTATCTGTAAGTCGATTCAGAAATTGAATGAGAGAGCAACGTTTCGGTAGAACGATGCACGTTCGCCGAGATGCTCGACCCTGGGCTATTCCTAGTTCTTCAGGTTGTCAAGGCGCGGCCGTATCCCTCGTGCTGTTGACGATCATCGGGACGAATTAGGTCCGGTCAGCGATCTTCGTCGCCCTCGGTCGGCCGGGGTGGGCGGTTGTGGCGTGCCCACTCGTCCACCTCGTCGGCGTCCCAGACCGTCATCCCGATCAGGCGGGCGACGGGCTCGGGAAAGCCGGGCCTGCGGGTGATCTGTAGAACCCGCTGACGCGAAACGCCGAACAGAGCGGCCAACTCGCCGGGTCCGTATAAGCGCGGTCGCCTCACGGCCTGAAGGTAGGCGCGTCTCGTACTGTACAATCGTCACTTACAGATTGACAACCTATCCGAGGCGGCTTGTAGTGGACCGGATGGCTGGGAGGGCCGAGTGCGGAGGCGCGTGTCGTACGACGACTACCTGCTGGCGGTCGCGCTGACCCTCGCCCGTCGGCACCGTCCGGTGTGGTCGTGGCGGCGCTGGCGCCGGGTCTGCCGGTGCGGCTCGGACCTGCCGTGCCGCGCCCGGCACCGCATCCCGATCCGTCGCGGCCACTGGCCGGGGGAGGAGCACCGATGACCGAGCACCAGGTCGGGCAGATCCTGGCGGTGCACCTGCCCGGCGTCGACGGCCTGTGCGTCGGCTGCCGGTGGTGGTGGGCGCGGCTGGCTCCGTACCCCTGCTATCAGGCGGAATGGGCCGCCCGCTGGCATGCTCGCGTCGCTACCCGGCGCTTCCTGGACGGCCTGCCGTGACGACCCACGGCCCGGTCCTGCCGGTCTGGAGTTGCGGCGGTTGCGGTGGGCCCTGGCCCTGTGAGACCAGGCGCAGCGAGTTGCGCGCCGAGTTCG
Organism: Micromonospora sp. NPDC050200; assembly: GCF_040656135.1. NCBI lineage: Bacteria > Bacillati > Actinomycetota > Actinomycetes > Micromonosporales > Micromonosporaceae > Micromonospora > Micromonospora sp. NPDC050200. The sequence goes on along the minus strand of NZ_JBFALG010000021.1, from coordinate 101,258 downwards.
ACGGCGCGTCGGTGTCGCTGGGGTTGTACATGGGGTCCTACCTGGTGTGGGCCGCCGAGGACCTGACCTGGGTGCCGGCCGGTCTGCTGCACCGGCGGTTCCTGGGGTGGATCCGGTGAGCCTGGTCCGGGTGGTGCGACCGGACGGCGGTGGGCGAGCGCGGCTGCCACCATCGGGGCATGACGATCGCTGAGACCTACACGGAGTTCGCCGTCCGCGAGGCGCGAGGCGTGTCGTCCACCTACGAGCGGCTGGCTCTCGCGGTCGCCCGCGACGACGAGGTGCGCGCGCTGCTCGGCACCCTCCCGCCGGCCAAGCGCCAACCGAACCTGCTGTTCGGCGTCGTACGGTGGCTCGGCGGCCCCGTCGACGACCCGGACGCGTTCCACGACTTCACGGTGGCGAACTGGCCGGCGGTGGCGGCGGAGATGGGCGCCCGTGCCACCCAGACGAACGAGGCCGGGCGGTGCGCCGTACTGCTGCCGGTGCTCGCCGCGCTGCCGCAGCCGCTCGCGTTGCTGGAGGTGGGCGCGTCCGCCGGGCTCTGCCTCTACCCCGACCGGTACGCCTACCGCTACGGCGACCACCTCGTCGGTGCCGGCGAACCGGTCCTGGAGTGCGAGGTCGGCGGGGTGGCGCCGCCGTCCCGCCGGCCCGAGGTGGTGTGGCGGGCCGGTCTGGACCTGAACCCGCTGGACGTGACCGACCCGGCCGACGTCGCCTGGCTGGACGCCCTCATCTGGCCCGAGCACGCGCATCGCCGTGCCCGGCTCCGGGCCGCCGCCGACATCGCGGCGGCCGACCCGCCGCTGCTCGTGCGGGGCGATCTGGTGGACGACCTGCCGGCGCTGGCCGCGCGGGCGCCGGCCGGCGCGACGCTGGTGGTGTTCCACACCTCCGTGCTGTACCAGGTGCCCGCGCCACGCCGGGAGGCGTTCGCCACGGTGGTGCGCGAGCTACCCGGACACTGGATCGCGAACGAGGCCGCGGACGTGCTGCCGTACGACGCGCTGCCGGAGCCGCCCGACGAGGTGCGGCACAACGTGCTCGCGCTCGACGGGAGGCCGCTCGCCTGGACCCGGTCGCACGGGCAGGCGATGGTCTGGTTCGCCGGCGCCTGACTCAGCCGTCCAGCCAGGCCGTGCTGCCGCTCCGGCCGTCGACGGCCGCCGCGCTCGACCCTTCCACCCGGAAGCCCAGCCGGCGCAGGTGCTCCGCCGCGCTGAGGTCGGTGCCGCCGGCTGCCTGGTAGTGGCTGACCAGCAGCCGGCCGCCCGGCGTCACCAGCTCCCGCGCGTGCCGGACCAGGTCGCCCCGGCGGGCCGGCGGCACCAGGTCGAGCAGCACGTGCACGTGGTCGAACCGGCGATCGTCGGCCGGCCGCCAGTCGACGGCGTTGCCCACCTCGATCCGGTCGGCCCAGTGCGGCAGCCGCCGCCGGGCCAGCGCGACCAGCCCGGGCGCCAGGTCCACCCCGTACGGATCCAGCCGGTGGCCGCGCTCGGCCGCCCAGGCGACCACGGACTCCATCAGCAGCCCGTTGGCGCAGCCCAGGTCGAGGAAGCTGCCGTCGCCGCGTACCCCGTCCACGATCATCTCGCGGACGGCCCGCCACTCGGCGGTGTCCCCACCGAAGCCCGACCCGGCCTGCGGGGTGTCGCCGCGCAGGTAGGCCGGCTCCAGTAGGCGGACCGCGTCGGCGTACCAGCTGGCATCGTCCTGGCCGCGCAGCGACCGGACGCCGTCCCGGACCGCGCGGGCCTGCCCGGGGCGACCGGCGGCGTCCAGCCGTTCGGCGAGGACATCGGCCGATGCGGTGAGCAGGGCGACCCGGGCATGCGGCTTGCGGCCCGCGTACCGGTCGCCGTCCAGCCAGGCGTACAGGTGGTCGCCGTCGACCGCGAACGGGTGCACCCGCTGGGCCTTGAATCCAGCCGTTTCGAGGGGGATCCGCCGGGCCGCGTCGAGCAGCCAGTGCTCGCCGGGCCGCACCGGACCGCCGGGCAGCCGGGGGTCACCCCGCCCGTCGGGTACGGCCGCGCAGGAGCCGTCGGGCAGGAACGGGACGAGGGTGAGCCGGCGTACGGCGTCCGGCGGGTCGGTCTCGCACAGTCGGTAGCCCATCCGGCCAGCCTCGCCGGCGGTCGCCGGGTAGGCGACCCGTTTCCCGCCGCCGACCGGTCGGGGTCGGCGGATGGCCAACCGCATCGGGCTGGCGGTCAGGGTCGCAGGACCCCGACCGCCAGCCCGTTTCGCTGTTTCTGGTCCCGGTCCGCCGGCGAGCAAGGCGTACGACCGGCCGGGCCGCCGGACCGGCGTACGTCAGCGGGGCTGCTTCTGCTGGCAGGGCACGCAGAAGCGGGCGTGCGGCAGCACCTCCAGGCGTTCCCGGGGGATCGGCGCGGCGCACCGCTCGCAGATCCCGTAGCGGCCCTCGGCGATGCGCCGCAGCGCCCCGGTGATGTGCTCCAGGCTCTGCCGGGTGGTGGCGATCAGCGCGCCCCGGGTGTGTGCCTCGCCCGGGTCGCCGGTGTCCGCGGTCAGTTGCGTCAGCCTGGCGGTCTGCATCTCGAAATCGGACGTCAGCGTCGATCGCAGCTTGTCGAGCCAGTCCTGCTCGCTCCGCTGAGTGTGCGTGGTCATGGCGTAGCTCCTCCGGAAAAAGAAAAAGGGCCGAAGCTGTGAAAGCTTCGCCCTGGTGGCCGTTCACGAGGTGTGTACGGGCCACGGAGGGCTACGTCCGGCGGGGCTCGGCAGTCCGGGGGCGACCGAGCCGGCGCGCGACGGCGCGGCGGCGACTCGCACCACCCGGGTCGCCACGGCCACCCGCAGGTCACGCCGGCGGACAGCAGCGGGTGCCGCCGTCGCGACGACGGCGTTCTCCTGCTGCCCGGCCAGATGCATGTGGCAACCATAGGCCGGGCCGTCCGGAAAGCCAACGTCCTTACGCCCGCCGCGAAACCACCTCCCGGCCGGGGCGGCCCGGTGTTGTCGGGCCGCCGTCAGTCCCGGGCGCGCTCGTGACGCAGCAGGACGACGCCGTTGCCGAAGGCCCGCGTCCCGGCCAGGCGCAGCGGATGCCGGTCGCCCGACGCGGGGAAGAGCGGACGGCCACCACCGAGGACGACCGGGTGGACATAGGTGCGGTACTCGTCGATCAGGTCGTGCCGCAGGAACGTGGCGATGAGGTCCGCCCCACCGAGCGCCAGGTCCCCGCCCGGCTCGGCCTTGAGTCGCCGGACCTCGTCGGGCACGACGTCCCGGACGACGGTGGCGTTCCAGTCGGCCCGCTCCAGGGTCCGCGAGTAGACGATCTTCGGCATGTCCCGCCAGATGCCGGCGAACTCCACCATCGGCGGCGTGCCGGACGGGTCCCGGTCGGCGGTCGGCCAGAAGTCGGCCATCAGCTCGTAGGCGCGCCGCCCGTTGAGGAACGCGCCCATGGTGCGCAGCTCGGCGTTGAAGTGCCGGTGCAGCTCGTCGTCGACCAGATGCCAACCGAGGTCGCCGCCCGGGCCCTCGAAGAACCCGTCCAGCGACACGCTCATATGCACGACGATCTTCCTCATCCTCGTCCTCCGACGGCCGGTTCCTGTCGGCGTCCAGCATCCCGGAGACCTGTGACACGACCGGTCAGGCCGGCGGGCATGTCCCTTGTTGCTCTTTCAACGGCCGGCCCGTTCACCGACCTGCTCACCCAGGGTGTTCACCGAGACCCCGTCCCCGCGCGTCTGACCCGTCCCGGACGTCGGACGGTGACGGGCGGCCGGAGGTGACGGAGGGCTCCGTAGACTGCGCCGGTGGGTGGAGAACGGCGACCGTTGGCGGACCGGCCGTTGACCGAGCCGCACCTGTCGCGGCTGCCGCCGGAGCATCCCGACCGGGAGCGGATCCTCGCCGCCCACGCCGCCGCGCTCGCCGCCGGTGAGGCCGGCTACCTCGACCCGGCCAGCGGGCTCTTCGTGCTCAGCGCCGGCTTCCTGGCCCGCCGTGGCACCTGCTGTGGCCGTGGCTGCCGGCACTGCCCGTACGTCGACGACTGACCGTCGACGCTGCCCGCGTTAATCGGGTGCCCCGACCGGTGGCGCCGCCTAGGTTGGGGCGGCCGAGCCGCCGGCCCGGTGGCGGCCGAGTCGGCCCGTCCTTCCGTGCGACAGGTGTGATCCGTGACCCAGCAACTGGAGGCCGTCGATCGGCCCGGCTCCCGGCCGCTCTGGCGCAGCCGCGACTTCGCCCTGCTCTGGGGTGGTCAGACGGTCAGCGAGGTGGGCACCCGGATCTCCGGGGTGGCCGTACCGCTGCTCGCCGCCGAGACCCTCGACGCCAGCGTCTTCCAGGTCTCGCTGCTGACCTTCCTGGCCTGGCTGCCGTACCTGCTCTTCTCGCTCCCCGCCGGCCTGCTCGCCGACCGGGTCGACCAGCGGCGGCTGATGGTCGCCTGCGACCTCGGCCGCGCCGCGCTGCTGCTGTCGGTGCCGGTGGTCGCCCTGGTCGGGCGCCTCACCCTGCCCTTCCTGTACGTCGTCGTCGGACTCGCCGGCGTGCTGACGGTGTTCTTCACCGTGGCCTACAAGAGCATCCTGCCCCGGCTGGTGCCGGCGGACCGGCTCGTCGAGGGCAACGCCCGGCTCACCGTCAGCCAGGACACCGCCCAGCTGGTCGGGCCGACCGTCGGCGGGACGCTGACCGGGCTCGTCGGCGCGGCGTGGACCTTCCTCGGCACCGCGCTCGCCTTCGTGGCCAGCGCGGTGACGCTGCTGCTGATCCGGCCGCCGGCCGCCGCCCGGCCCGCCACCGGCCCTCGGGTGCCGGTGCGGGCCGCCCTCACCGAGGGGCTGGGATTCATCCGCCGGCAGCCCATCCTGCTCTCCATCCTGGCCTGCGTCACCACGTCCAACTTCTTCGCCATCGCGACCAGCTCGCTGGAGGTCACCTACCTGGTGCGGGAGCTGCACGCCGCCCCGGCGGTGGTCGGCGTGGTCTTCTCCCTCGGCGCGGTCGGTGGGCTGGTCACCGGCGCGTTGGCCGATCGGCTATCCCGGTGGATCGGCTCGGCGCGAGTGATCTGGGTCGCGATGGCCGCCCCCGGGCCGCTCTACCTGCTCGTGCCGCTGGCCCGGCCCGGCTGGGGGCTGGTGCTGTACGTCGTCGGCCTCGCCGCGTTCTCCGCCAACGCCGTGCTGTTCAACGTCGCCATCCTGTCCTACCGGCAGCGCGTCACCCCGCCGGAGCTCCTCGGCCGGGTCACCGCCTCGTTCCTGTGGATCTGCTTCGGGGTGGTCCCGCTCGGCGCGCTCTTCGGCGGGACGCTCGGCAGCCAGTGGGGGCTGCGGCCGGCGCTGGTGGTCTGCGCGCTGGGCACGTGGAGCGCGGCGCTCTTCGTCGTCTTCTCGCCACTGCGGCGGATGCGCGACCTGCCGGCGGACTGATCTCCACTTCGGGACCCGCGGACGCCCCGTTGACCCGGCAGTCGCGGAGTGCGACCGCCACCGCGGGAAGCGGCCGCGTCGGCGAGGGACCCGCCCCGGCGGGCGCGCCGGTGGACTTCCGTGCCGGCACGGGTTGCCCGTACGGTGTCCGACGGACATCCGGCGGGCACGCCGCCGACGACCGCGGAGGTTCCCCGTGCAAACCCGGATCTGGCTCGTCGCCTCGGCCGTACTGCTGACCGCCGGCTGCGGCGGCGAGCCCGAGCCGGTGGCCGTGCCCCCGGTGGAGCCGCCGACGGTCGAGGTGGCCGCCGCCTCCTCGGGCGGCGCCTGCCGGCTGCTGGACTTCGCGGTCATCGAGGAGCACGCCGGCGTCCGCTTCGACGTGGCCGCCGCCAGCGACAAGGGCGACACCCACACCTGCGTGGTACGCGCCGCCGGCGCCACGCTGCCCGAGCTGACCCTGACGGTCACCGACACCTCGATCGACGTGTCGACCTTCACCGCCGACGTGCTGCCGAAGGGGGCGACCAAGGTGTCGAAGCTGGGCCAGGTCGCCTACCGCCGCACGCTCGCGAAGACGGCGAAGCACGGGCCGGTCGCCGAGGTCGGCTGGCTCGCCACCGAGGACCGGCTGGCCACCCTGCACTGGACCTGCAAGCCGGGCGCGGCGAAGGCCGAGGCCGAGGAGGTGGCGGGCAAGCTGGTCGCCCTGGCCAAGAAGATCGAAACCCGGGCCATGTGAGGCCCGGGGCGGGTCAGCGGGCGGCGACGAAGACCCGCGAAGCCACCTCGCGGGGCAGCCGGATCCGCTCGCCCGAGCGGTCGATGAACACCCCGTCCCGTTCCTGGGCGACGGTGACCGTGGCGCCCGGGTCGACCCCGGCGGCGTGCAGTTGGCGCAGCACGTCGGCGTCGGTCTGCACGCTCTCGCAGATCCGCCGCACCACGACCGGCCCGGAGAGGCCGGGGAAGGCGAGGTTCCGCTCACCCTCGGCGCTGTCGGCGGCCTCGGGCTCCGGTGAGCCCAGCGCCTCCAGCCCCGGAATCGGGTTGCCGTACGGCGAGCGGGTGGGCCGGTTGAGCAGGTCGTAGACCCGCTTCTCGACGGCGTCGCTCATCACGTGCTCCCACCGGCAGGCCTCCTCGTGGGCCTCCTCGTAGGGCATCCCGATGACGTTGACCAGCAGCAACTCGGCGAGGCGGTGCTTGCGCATCACGGAGACGGCGGTGCCGCGACCCAGCGAGGTCAGCGTCAGCTGCCGGTCGCCCTCGACGGTGAGCAGGCCGTCACGTTCCATCCGGGCGACGGTCTGGCTGACCGTGGGCCCGCTCTGCCGCAGCCGCTCGGCGATCCGGGCGCGCAGCGGCGGCACCCCCTCCTCTTCGAGCTCGAGGATGGTGCGAAGGTACATCTCGGTCGTATCGACCAGGTCATGCTTCACGTCTGCGGCCTCCCGGTGGTCGATGCTACCCCGGCGGCCCGACCATCGACCGGCGGCGAACCGCGAGGTGACTGCCCCGATGGTGTTGACTGGTCGTCATGTCCGGAACAGAGGCGCCGCTGATCGAGACCGCGCAGCTCGCCGCCGCGCTCGCCGAGCCCGACCCGCCCACCCTGCTCGACGTGCGCTGGCGCCTGGTCGGCCCGCCCGGCCGGGACGACTACGCCGCAGGTCACCTGCCCGGCGCGGTCTTCGTCGACCTGGACACCGCGCTCTGCGGCCCGCCCGGCGCGGCCGGCCGGCACCCGCTGCCCGACCCGGCCGCGCTCCAGGCCGCGCTGAGGGCCGCCGGCGTCCGCGCCGGTCACCCCGTCGTGGTGTACGACGGCGGCGACGGCATGGCCGCCGCCCGCGCCTGGTGGACCCTGCGCTGGGCCGGGCACCGGCCGGTACGGCTGCTGCACGGCGGCTGGCCGGCCTGGCTCGCCGCCGGCCTGCCCACCTCCACCGAGGTGCCCACCCCGCCCCCGGGTGACGTGACCGTCCGCCCCGGCGCCCTGCCGGTGCTGGACACCGCCGCCGCGGCGCAGCTCGCCGCCGCCGACGAGGGGGTCCTGCTCGACGTCCGGGCCGCGCCCCGCTACCGGGGCGAGACCGAGCCGGTCGACCCCGTCGCCGGGCACGTGCCGGGCGCGGTGAACCTGCCCGCCCCGGAGTACGTCACCGAGGGGCGCTTCCCGGCCGCCGAGGCGCTGCGCGAGCGGTTCGCCGCCGCCGGCGTGACCGGGGGCGCGCCGGTCGGGGCGTACTGCGGATCGGGGGTGACCGCCGCGCAGGCGGTGCTCGCCCTGCACCTGGCGGGGCGGCCGGACGCCGCCCTCTACGTCGGCTCGTGGAGCAACTGGGTGGCCGACCCGGACCGGCCGGTCGCCACCGGGGAGACACCACGCCCCTGAGCAGCGCGTGCGGTGGGCGGCCGCCGGCGCTCGTGCGACGATGACCCCATGTCGGACGACACGGTGGTGGTGTGGGACGAGGCGCTGCTCGCCTACGACATGGGCGAGCACCCGCTGGACCCGGTGCGGGTCGAGCTGACCGTCGCGTTGGCCCGTGAGCTGGGTGTCCTGGACCGGCCGGGGGTGCGGCTGGTCAAGCCGGCGCCGGCCGACGAGGCGCTGCTGACCCGGGTGCACCAGCCGGACTACCTGGCCGCGGTCCGGGCCGCGCCCCGCGACCCGCTCTTCGCCGGGTACGGGCTGGGCACCTCGGACAACCCCGTCTTCGAGGGGATGCACGAGTCCAGTGCGCTGATCGCCGGGGCCAGCGTCGCCGCCGCCGAGGCGGTCTGGCGGGGCGAGGCCCGCCGGGCGGTGAACGTGGCGGGTGGGCTGCACCATGCCATGCCGGACCGGGCCGCCGGCTTCTGCGTCTACAACGACCCCGCGGTGGCCATCGCCCGCCTGCTCGACCTCGGCGCCGAGCGGGTCGCGTACGTGGACGTGGACGTGCACCACGGCGACGGCGTGCAGGAGATGTTCTACCGCGACCCGCGGGTGCTGACGGTCAGCCTGCACGAGACCCCGCTGGCGCTCTTTCCCGGCACCGGCTTCCCCGACGAGACCGGCGGCCCGGGCGCCGAGGGCAGCGCGGTCAACGTGCCGCTGCCGCCCGGCATCGACGACGCCGGCTGGCAGCGCGCGTTCCACGCGATCGTGCCGTCGGTGCTGCGCGCGTTCCGGCCGCAGATCTTGGTCACCCAGTGCGGCGCGGACGGGCACCGGGTCGACCCGCTGGCCGACCTGCACCTCACCGTCGACGGGCAGCGCGCCACCTACCTGGCCCTGCGGGCGCTCGCCGACGAGCTCTGCGAGGGCCGCTGGGTGGCCACCGGCGGCGGCGGGTACGCGCTGGTCGAGGTGGTGCCCCGGGCGTGGACGCACCTGTTGGCCATCGCCGGCGGCGATCCGATCGCGCCGGCCACGCTGACCCCGCCGGCCTGGCGGGAGCTGGCCGCGAAGCGGTTGCCCGGCCGGGACATCCCGCTGCGGATGACCGACGACGTCGACCCGGCGTACGAGCCGTGGCAGCCGACCGGCGAGCCCACCTCCGTGGACCGGGCGATCGCCGCCACCCGCAAGGCGGTCTTCCCGCTGTTCGGGCTCGACCCGTACGATCCGCGCGACTGAGCCGGTGCCCTGGGGAGGAGACCGACCGGTGACCACTGTCGAGCAACCGGTGGACGTGCTGCTCAGTGACGGCAGCACCGTCCAGCTGCGTCCGATCCGCCCGCAGGACGCGCCGGAGATCGTGGCGATGCACTCGCGCTTCTCCGAGCGCACCCGCTACCTGCGTTACTTCTCCCCGTACCCGCGCATCCCCGAGCGGGACCTGCAACGCTTCGTCAACGTCGACCACGGCGACCGGGAGGCGTTCGTGGTGCTCGCCGGCGGCCGGCTCGTCGCCGTCGGCCGGTACGAGCGGCTGGGTCCGGAGGCCCCGGAGGCCGAGGTGGCGTTCGTGGTCGAGGACGCGTACCAGGGCCGGGGGATCGGCTCGGTGCTGATGGAGCACCTGGCCGACGCGGCCCGGCGTGCCGGCATCGTGCACTTCGTCGCCGAGGTGCTCCCCGCCAACGGCGCGATGCTGCGGGTCTTCTCCGACTTCGGCTACCAGGTCCAGCGCCAGTACGCCGACGGCGTGGTGCACCTGAGTTTCCCGATCGCCCCCACCGAGTCGACCCTGGAGGTGCAGCGCGGCCGGGAGCACCGCACCGAGGCCCGCTCGATCGCCCGGCTGCTCGCCCCGCGCGGCATCGCCGTCTACGGCGCCAGCGCCACCGGCCAGGGCGTCGGCGCGGCCGTGCTCGGGCACCTGCGCGACGGCGGCTACCCCGGCGCGATCGTGCCGGTGCACCCCAGCGCGGCCACCGTGGCCGGGCTGCCCGCGTACCCGTCGGCGGCCGACGCCGGTCTCGACGTCGACCTGGCGGTCGTGGCGGTGGCCACCGACGCGGCGCCGCTGGTGGTCGCGGACGCCGCCGCCGCCGGCGCGCACGGCCTGGTGGTCATCTCCGCCGGCTTCGCCGAGGCCGGGCCGGGCGGCGCGGCGGCGCAGCGCGCGCTGGTCCGCGCCGCGCACGCCGCCGGCATGCGCGTGGTCGGCCCGAACTGCCTGGGCGTGGCCAACACCGACGAGAAGGTACGCCTCAACGCCACCCTCGCCCCCGTCCTGCCGGCACCCGGCCGGGTCGGCCTGTTCAGCCAGTCCGGCGTGTTCGGGGTGGCGCTGCTCGCCGAGGCCCGGCGGCGCGGCCTCGGCCTGTCCAGCTTCGTGTCGGCCGGCAACCGGGCCGACGTCTCCGGCAACGACCTGCTCCAGTACTGGCAGGACGACCCGGGCACCGACGTGATCCTGCTCTACCTGGAGACCTTCGGTAACCCGCGCAAGTTCGCCCGGCTGGCCCGGCGGATCGGCCGGGACAAGCCGGTGGTGGCGCTCGCCTCGCTGGCCCGACCGGCCGGCCTCGGCACGGGGCCGGCGCTGGACGCCGCCGCGGTCAGCGCGCTGTTCGCCCAGTCCGGGGTGATCCGGGTGGACACCGTCGCCGAGCTGCTCGACGTCGGCGTGCTGCTGGCCCACCAGCCGCTGCCCGCCGGCCCCCGCGTCGGCGTGGTCGGCAACTCCTCGGCGTTGACCGGGCTCGCCGCCACCGCCTGCGCCGCCCAGGGGCTCACCGTCGCCGACGGGTATCCGCGTGACGTCGGCCCGCACGCCGGCGCGGCCGAGTTCACCACCGCGCTGGCCGAGGCCACCGCCGACGGGTGCGTGGACGCCCTGGTCGCCGTCTTCGCCCCGCCGCTGCCCGGCCAGCTCACCATGGAGGAGGCGGACTTCACCGCCGCCCTGCCGACCGCGCTCGCCGCCGGCAAGCCCACTGTGGCGACCTTCCTGGCCGGGCGGGTGCCGGCCGGGGTACCGGCGTACCCGAGCGTGGAGGAGGCGGTGCGGGCGCTGGCCCGGGTCACCAGGTACGCCGCCTGGCTGCGCCGGGACCCGGGCACGCTGCCCGACCTGCCCCGGGTGGACCCCGCCGCCGGGCAGGCCGCGCTGCGCACCGACGCCGCCGAGCCGGCCGGGCTGCTCGCCGCGTACGGGATCGACGTGGTCGGGTCGACGTCGGCGGCCTCCGCCGACGAGGCGGTCGCCGCCGCCGAACGGCTCGGCTGGCCGGTGGCGCTCAAGGCCGCCGCCCCCGGCCTGCGGCACCGGCTCGACCTCGGCGCCGTACGCCTCGACCTGGCCGACCCGGTCGCGCTGCGCCGCGCCTACGCCGAGATGGCGCCGGACTTCGGCGCGGACGTGTTGGTCCAGCCGATGGTCCCGCCGGGGGTGGCGTGCGTGGTGGAGCTGATGGAAGACCCGGCGTTCGGGCCGGTGGTCGGCTTCGGGCTCGGCGGCGTCGCCACCGAGCTGCTCGGCGACCGGGCCTGGCGGGCGGTGCCGCTGACCGACCGGGACGCCGCCGAGCTGGTCGACGAGCCGCGGGCCGCGCCGCTGCTGCACGGGCACCGGGGCGCCGCGCCGGTGGACCGGGCCGCCCTGATCGACCTGCTGCTGCGGGTCGGGCGGCTCGCCGACGAGCAGCCCCGGATCCGGTCGCTGACGTTGAACCCGGTGCTGGCCCGGCCGGACGGCATCTCGGTGCTGCACGCCGGCGTGCGGATCGGCTCGGCGGGCGCCCGGCCGGACACCGGCCCCCGCCGGCTCTGAGCCCCCGGCTCAGCCCCGGCCGGAGATCTGCGATCCGTACCTCATGGGGAAGCCGGCACGTGGGAAGGCCCCGGCGAACCGCCGGGGCCTTCCCGTCGGGGTGGGTCAGCAGGCGTACGCCTCCAGGCGCTGCGCCCGCTCCGGGGCGCGCAGCTTCAGCAGCGTCACCTTCTCGATCTGCCGGATCCGCTCCCGGGACAGGCCGAACTCCTTGCCCACCTCGTCCAGGGTGCGCTGCCGGCCGTCGTCCAGGCCGAACCGCAGCCGGATCACCGCCTGCTCCCGCTGGGAGAGGGTGGCCAGCACGATGCGCACCTCGTTGCGCAGCTCGCCGTTGGCGGCGGCGTCACCCGGCTCCTCCCGCGGGTCCACCGCGGCGACGAAGTCACCCAGCGCGCTCTCGCCGTCCTCACCGACGGCCTGGTCCAGGCTGACCGGCTCCCGGTCGTACGAGATCAGCTCGATCACCTGGAACTCGGGGATCTCCAGGGCGACGGCCACCTCGGCCACGGTGGGCTCCCGGCCCAGCGAGACGGACAGCTCGCGGCGGACCCGGACCATCCGGTTGACCTGCTCGACCATGTGCACCGGGATGCGGATGGTGCGGGCCTGGTCGGCCATGGCCCGGGTGATCGCCTGCCGGATCCACCAGGTGGCGTAGGTGGAGAACTTGTAGCCCTTGGCGTAGTCGAACTTCTCCACCGCGCGGATCAGACCCAGGTTGCCCTCCTGGATCAGGTCCAGGAACGCCATCCCGCGCCCGGTGTAGCGCTTGGCGATGCTCACCACCAGCCGCAGGTTCGCCTCCAGCAGGTGGTCCTTGGCGGCGCGGCCCTGCGCCACGACCAGCTCCAGGTCGCTCTTCAGCTCGGCGGAGACCGGGGTACAGGCGGAGAGCTTCTCCTCGGCGAACAGCCCCGCCTCGATCCGCTTCGCCAGCTCGACCTCCTGCGCGGCGGTCAGCAGCTTCGTCCGGCCGATCCCGTTGAGGTAGGCCCGGACGAGGTCGGTGGAGATGCCGCGCTCGTCGGTGGCGTCCAGGTCGGTCAGGTTCTCCGTGCCGTGCTCGGCGTCGGTGGTGGCGGCCGGGCGCGTCTGGTTCTCGATCATCTGCAGGGCCATCTCAGTCTCTCCCCGTGTCCGCTTCTGTGCCGCGTACCGGCCCCAGTGGTGCCGGTGACAGACAGCTTTCCAACCGGGGCGTGAAACGGGAGTGAGGCAATCGGGGACCCGACAGCAATCCGGTCGGCTGCCGGGTGTCGTCGCCGGGTCCGCTTGCCGGATCCGGTTACCGTGCCAGCGGTCGGCCACCGGGGCCGGCCGGGACAGGCAACGGAGGACGTCGTGGTCTTCAAGCGGCTCATGCAGGCGATGGGTGTCGGTGGTCCGTCGGTGGAAACCGTGCTGACCGATCCCCGCTGCCGTCCGGGCGGTCAGCTGGAGGGACGGATCCAGGTGGCCGGCGGGGACCACCAGGTCGACGTCTCCTACGTGGCCCTCGGCCTGGTCACCCGGGTGGAGGTGGAGAGCGGCGAGTCCGCGTACGACACCACGCAGGAGTTCGGCCGCCGCCAGGTCACCGGCGCGTTCCGGCTGGAGCCCGGGCAGCGGTACGACATCCCGTTCCGCTTCGACGTGCCCTGGGAGACCCCGCTGACCGACCTGTACGGGCAGCACCTGCACGGAATGACGATGGGTCTGCGTACCGAGCTGGAGGTGGCGCGGGCCGTCGACTCCGGTGACCTGGACCCGGTGGCGGTGCATCCGCTGCCGGCGCAGGAGCGGCTGCTGGAGGCGCTGCTGCGGCTGGGCTTCCGGTTCGCCCGGGCCGACGTCGAGCGGGGGCACATCTACGGCGTACGCCAGAGCCTGCCGTTCTACCAGGAGATCGAGTTCTACCCGGCGCCGCAGTACGCCCGCGCGATCAACCAGCTGGAGCTGACCTTCATCAGCGAGCCGCAGCAGACCCAGGTGGTGCTGGAGATCGACAAGCGGGGTGGCATCTTCACCGAGGGCCGCGACGCCTTCGGCCGCTTCACCGTCGACCACGCCACCCTGGACCGCACCGACTGGGTCGCCCAGCTGGACGCCTGGCTCCGCCAGTCCATCCAACGGCGCGGCCTCTTCTCCTGACGCTTCCGTTCTCGCCGATCATGAGGTTGGCGGCAGAGTCGATCATTGTCGACGCGCCGTCAACCTCATGATCGACGTGGCGCGGCACCCGGCGATGCCCGGGTGCGCTGTTCGTGCTCCCGGCCCCTCACCTCCAGTCATGCTGCGCGGCGTACCAGCCCAGCTCCATCCGTGTCCTGACACCGGCAAGGTCCATCAGATGGCGCAAACGACGCTGCAGGGTCCGCAAGGAGATGTCGAGCTGGTTGGCGACGACCTGATCGGTGAGCCCGGCCAGCAGCAGTGCCAGGATCTTCCGGTCCAGCTCCGTCGGGGCGCCCGCGTCCACTGCGGTGGCATCGTCATCGGTCAGCCCGGCCAGTGCCGACACGTCGAGCGGGTGGGCGTGGCGCCACACGATCTCGAACAGCGCGTCCATGGCGGACAGCAGGCCGCTGCGGTGCAGCAGCACGGCGCCGGGCTCGCCGCCCGATTCGACGGTCAGCGGCACCAGACCCAGTTCGGCGTCGGCCAGAACGAGCTTGATCGGTAGCGACTCGACCACCCGTACCTGGACGCCTTTGCGCAGTGATGCGACGGTCTCGGCGATCATGCCGGGCTCGGCGAGCGCCGCCCGTTCCAACACGACCCGGTACTCCACCCCGCGGTCCATCATCACTGTTTCCAGCGTGTTGGTGGTGCCTGGGGGCACGGCGACGAACGGCGCGGTGACGAAGTTTCGTACCTGAGTTCGGGCGGCGTGCTGCACCTGCGCGAACCGGTGTCGGATGCCGTCGACTCCGGTGACCACCTCGATCAGTTCGCTGATGCTCCGGCCTGCCGTCGCGACGCGGTGTTCCTCGGCGAGGGTGACGAGTGCAAGCTCGGCGGTGTGCAGGCCGTCCCGCCGTTCGCTGATCAGCGCGCCGAGCGCGACCGCGGGCGGCGCGGCCGAGAATTCGCCGTCGGTCGTGCGCTTCACCAGCCCGTCTGCCATCAGTTGCGACAGCGCCGCTCGGACCGTCGCTTCGGGCAGTCGCGTGGTATCCGCGAGGTGGGCCGAGCTGGCCGCTGTGCGTCCGACCAGCCGACGGTAGACAGACTCCTCATCGGTGCTCAGTCCCAACGCACCCAGCATCGGCGGACGCCTCCCCTCGACCCGTCGCTGCGGTATGAGTATGCGCCTCCGTGATGGATCTTGAACAGCTTCCGGCGGTGGGTGGTGGGACGGGGCGGGCCCCGAGACGTTGCCGTCTCGGGGCCCTTCAAACGGTCTCACCGCAGGCCGTACGCCCGGATGATCTCCTGCTTGATGCTGAAACCGGCGTCGGTCGTACCGGTGGCTCGCACCGACACGAAGCCGCCCGGCTGCTTCGCCAGCTTGAGTGCGCCGTTCCACCAGTCGCCGGCGCCCTTGCTCAGGGTCACCTGCTGCCAGGTGGCGCCGTCGTCGTACGACACCTCCAGGGTCACCGAGGTGACGTTGCCGGTGCTGGGGCCGCCGCCCGCCTGGGGAATCGGCTTGAGGCGGATCTCCTCGGTGCTGCCCGCCTTCACGTCACCGTGCAGGTCGGCGTCGAGGCGGTACTCCATCTGCAGCAGCGCGAACGGTTGGAAGTTGTCCGAGTCGTTGGAGCTGGAGATGAAGTCCCATTCGGTGTGCGTGCGGGTCGACAGCCGCCACTGTTCGGCGGGGCGGGACGCATCCAGCACCAGGTGGTAGGGCAGCGTCCCGGCCGGCACCGACTTCCACTGCAGGTCGGCTCCGCGCTTGTTCTCGTACAGCAGCCGGTCGCCCTGGTAGAGCTTCATGTTGACCGGCACCGAACCCCAGTCCAGGTATCCGCCGTGCTCCAGCACGTCGGCCGACGGGCTCCAGGTCTGGACGTTGATGGTCATGAAGTCGCGGTAGCGGCTGTTCTGCACCGCGAACGCCCGGTTGAACGCCGGACGGATCGCCGGGGCGAACCAGTCCAGCCGGGTGGTGCTGCCCTTGGCGTACGTGTTGCGGTTGGCCACATCCGTCCAGGTGCCCTGAACGTGCGCCTCGGCCCAGACCTGGTCCGGGGTGACCCATTCGGTGCGGGTGCCGGGATGCCACTCCCGCTCCGGGAAGCCGAGCGTCGGGATGAAGGTCAGGTCATTCCGGAGTCCGGAACCCTCCCTCGCCTGCGTGATGTTGTGGTAGCGAGCGTCGATCCGGGCGAGATTCTGCTGGCTCGGGTGGTAGGTGAGTGCCTTGTCCGGCACCTGCCCGGAGTAGTTGCGGGTCAGGTCGTAGAGGTAGCTCGCGTACGGCACCTGGTTGGTGATCAGCTGCAACGTGCCGCCCTTGGCCAGCCCGATCAGCCGCGCCCCGGCGTCGCGGTGCACGGTGGCGACCGGGATCGGCGACTGGCCGACGTACTGGTTGAGGATGCCGACGCCGTCGTTGACGACCAGCAGCAGCTTCGCCCCGGCGGCCACGGCGGCGGCGGTACGGTCCGCGGCACTGACCGCGTCGCTGCGGGTCACCACCACGGCCTTGCCCTTCGCGTCGAGCGTGGCGTACTCGCTCGCCGCACCGGTGCCGGCGTAGACCGCGGGCAGGGTGTCTATGCCGGCGGTGAGCGTGCTACCCGGCTGGACCGTGACGTCCACGGGCGGCAGGCCCGGGACGTCCACGCTCAGCTGCGGCTCGCCCTTGCGCCACCGGGTGACCATCGCGAACGACCCCTCGGTGACCTGGTCGGTCGGCGTGACGTAGAGGTCGTCGTACTTGATCGGCACCATGAACCCGTCACGGAAGCTGTCGCCGTTGGCGTACGTGACGGTGTAGTCGAGCTTGCGCTGCCGGTCCTGGCTGCGCTGCGGCGCGGCGGTGTCCAGCAGGCGTGCCTTGCTCGCGTCCAGCACCACCTCAGCTCCGGAACCGTTGAGCACCGTCTCCGGGTCCACCAACACGGCGATGCCGAGCGAGTCGGCCCGCTCACCCGGAACGTCCAGCGACGACTCGACCGTGTAGGTGCCCGGCGGCATCCGCAGCGTCATCTCACCGTCGATGGTGTACATCCACGGGTAGTATTCGCCGGCCTTCTTGAGCACGACCGTCGAGCTGGCGGGCTTGCCGTCCCGGCCGATCAGCTTGACCTTCAGGTCGTAACGCTCGTCCTCCTTGAGCAGACCGAGGGAGGTACGCGTGACCGCGGTGCCCGTGGCGGCGTCGGTGCCGACGAGGTAGCCGGTGAACTGGCCGGTGCCGGACTTGGTCGGGTCACCGGTGACGGGAACGGCCACGCTCCCGCCCGCGGGCACCGTCACCGAGGAGGCGCCCAACGAGAACCCCGAACCGGTGGTGGCGAGGTTCAGGGTCACGCCGGTGCTGCCCGAGTTGGTGAATGTCACCGGCTTGGTAACCGGGGCGTCGGTGGGCTCGTGCGGCCAGTCGAAGTTGCCGAAGAAGACCGAGCCGGTCGCCCGGACGCCCGTGCGTACGGCGGCGGCGACGTCGAGCCGGCCGGTGCCCACCTGGTACGGCGTGTACCCCGCGGCCAGGCCCTTCGCGCTGCTCATCAGCGCTTCCTTGAGCTGCGCGCCGGACCAGTCCGGGTGGCGCTGGGCCAGAATCGCCGCAGCGCCCGACACGTGTGGAGTCGCCATCGAGGTGCCACTGATGGACCGGTACGGGCCGGTGCCGGTGGTCATCTGCTGCGAGCGGGCGGCGGTGATGTTGACCCCGGGGGCGGTGATGTCCGGCTTGAGCGCGCCGCTGCGCACCAACGGACCGGTGCTGGAGAAGCCTGCCAGGCGGTCCTGCTTGTCGACCGCGCCGACCGTCAGCGCGCTGGCGGCCGAGCTGGGCGTGCCGATGCTCTGCTGCCCGTTGTTGCCGGAGGCGATGACGAACAGCGTGCCGTACTGCGCGGACAGCGTGTCGACCGCGACCGCCATCGGGTCGGTCCCGTCGGAGAGCGTCGGGTCGCTCAGGCTCATGCTGACGACATCCGCCCCGGACTCGGCCGCCCACTGCATGCCGGCGAGCACCCAGGAGTCCTGGCCGAAACCGGCGTTGCCGAGCACCTTGCCGACGATGAGGTCCGCGGCGGGCGCGACACCCTTGTACGCGCCGCCGGAGGCCGCGCCGGTACCCACGATCGTCGAGGCGACGTGGGTGCCGTGCCCGTTGACGTCGGAGGTGTCCTCGTCCGGCACGAAGCTGACCTTGCCGTCGATCTGGTCGACCAGGTCGGGGTGACTGGCGTCGATCCCGGTGTCCAGCACCGCGACCTTCACCCCGCTGCCGTCGTAACCGGCGGCCCACGCCTCGGGCGCGCCGATCTGCGGCACGCTCTCCTTCAGGTTGACCGTCACCCGGCCGTCCAGCCAGAGCTTCGCCATCCCGGCGCCGAGTCTGGGGCTGGACCCGGAGACGGCCGGCGCGACGGTGTTCCAGAAGGTGCGGGCCTGCTTCTTCTCCGCCGCCAGTGCGGCGGCACCGACGGTGGACAGGTTGCGAACCAGCTTCGTGCCCTGCGGCACGGCCGGCTTGGCCGTGCGGGTCTTCGTCGACGGGTACGTGGCGATCAGTGGCACGCTCGCGGTCTTCGCGTCGTCGTACCCCATCTCGATGAGGTCGGTGACGTTGAACAGCCGCCGGTCCAGTTTGTCGGCGGTCAGCAACGGCATCGCCTCGTCGGGCAGGACGAACAGATCGCCGCCGCTCTCCTGGATGTGCACGCCGCCGGTCGCGCTGTCCGGTCTGTCGACGTCGACCGTCTCCTCGCCGCTACCGGAGTTGGTGACGGTAACCACGTCGCCGGTGATCAAGGTGACGGTCTGCTCGTAGGTGGCTGCCGCCTTGGCGGCCGTGGGCGGGCTGGTGGCCGTGGGCGGGCTGGCGGCCGTCGCTGGCGTCTGGGCCGCGGTGAATCCGGCCGCGATCAGTCCGGCCGCCGATGCGGCGGCGACCAGCCGTCGTCTCGTACGGCCGGCCGCGATGGGCACTGTGGGGGATGACATGCGTTGGTTCTACCGTCGCGGTCCGGCCTGATGAACAGCTGAAGACGACGGAGTTCCGCCAAGGCGTCACTCCGCCACCGGGGTGTCGTTCGCCGGGCGAGGTGTCGGTCAGAGTTCGAGCAGCACCGTGCGGGGGCCGACGTTGATGCTCTCCACGAGCATGTGGGCCCGGAACCGGCCGGTCTCCACCTTTGCCCCCCGGGCCCGCAGAGCCTCGACCACCTCGGTCACCAGCGGCTCGGCCACCGGAGCCGGGGCGGCGGCGGTCCAGCTCGGCCGCCGCCCCTTGCGCGCGTCCCCGTAGAGCGTGAACTGGCTGACCACGAGGATCGGTGCGCCGGTGTCGGCGGCCGATCGCTCGTCGTCCAGGATCCGCAGCTCGTGCACCTTGCGGGCCATCGTCTGCGCGGTCTGCACCGTGTCGTCGTGGGTGACGCCGACCAGCACCAGCAGGCCGTCGTCGATCGCGCCCACCACCTCGCCGTCCACCGTCACGCTGGCCCGGCTCACGGTCTGCACCACCGCCCGCATCAGCCCTCCACCGGCTCGATGATGCCGCGCTCGACCAGGTGCGCCACGATCGGGCCGGCGGCCTCGGTCAGCTCCTGCGGGGTGACGTCGTGCGCGGCGGCTAGCAGGGCGAGCTGGTCGCGCAGCGCCAGCCGGCCGTCGCACCCGCCCACCAGCGCCAGCACCAGCGGGTCGATCTCCTCGGTCCAGCGCAGCCCGTGCGGCATCGCGAGGACCTGCCGGTCCACCGCCCAACCCTCCTCGCCCATGGTGGCCTCCTGCCGCAGCTGGAGCCCTCGGGCGGCCCGGTAGCGCTCGGCGAGCAGCGCGTCGGTGTCGCGTACCCGGAGGAAGTCCTGCCGGTCGAACCAGGTGGCGATCCGGTCGCCCATCGGCGGTTCCACCCGCTGGCGCAGGTCCTCCACCCGGACCACCGGGTCGGCGTGCCCGCCGCGGCGCAGCGAGACGATGCCGAACCCGATCGCCTCCACCTTGTGCGCGTCGAACCAGTCCAGCCAGCCCGCCATCCGCTGCGGGTCGGCCGCCTCGCCGACGTCGGTGAGCCAGAGGTTGACGTACGCCATCGGGTCGGCCACCTCGCGCTGGATCACCCAGGCGTCCAGGCCGGTGCCGGCGAACCAGCCGGTCACCCGTTCGTGCCACTCCTCGCCGGCCACGTGCACCCAGTTCGCCAGGTACTGCATGGTGCCGCCCTCGGTGAGCAGGCCCGGCGCGGCGGCGGCCAGCTCGGCGCCGATCGCGTCGCCGACCCGCCCGGAGTCCCGGTACACGTGGGTGGTGGTGCCGGGACCGACCACGAACGGCGGGTTGCTCACCACCAGGTCGAAGCGGCGTCCGGCGACGGGAGCGACCAGGTCGCCGTGCAGCAGCTCCCAGTCCTGGCCGTTGAGGGCGGCGGTGGTGGCGGCGAAGCGCAGCGCCCGCTCGGAGACGTCGGTGGCGGTGACCCGGCGGGCGTGGGTGGCCAGGTGCAGCGCCTGTACGCCGGAGCCGGTGCCCAGGTCCAGCGCGGTCTCCACCGGCCGGCGGACGGTGGCGCCGATCAGCGTCTGGGTGGCTCCGCCGATGCCGAGCACATGCTCGCTGTGCAGCGGCCGGCCGGGGCGGGCGCTGGCCGGCACGTCGGCGAGGACCCACCAGTCGTCCCCGTACGGCTCCAGGTCGACCCCGGCGCGCAGGCCGTCGCCGTGCCGCTCGACCAGGCCCCCGGCGAGCGCCTCGGCGATGTCCAGCGGGGCCAGCGCGGCGGCCACCGTCGCCTCGGACTCGGTCTGGTCGCAGATGAAGACCCGGATCAGCGTGGCGAGCGGGTCGCGGTCCTCGGTGGCGCGCAGGGCCGCGCGGAAGTCGTTGCGGGCCGCCCCGCCGGTGCCCTGCGGGCCGAGCCGGTCGGCGATGCCGTTCGAGGTGAAGCCCGCCCGGCCGAGGGCGGTCCGCAGCGCCTCGACGCCGGCGGGGGAGAGCAGCATGTCGTGTCGTTCCACGTCGTCATCCTGCCTCCCGGCGATCGCCGATCGGCCGGCACCCGCGACATCCGTACCGCGAGCAGAATAGATTTGCCGTTATCTCTTTCATGAATATCGATGTATGGCTAGCATCTGCCCCAACATCCGTCGATGGGCGTCCCGGCGGCCACCAGCCTGCCCGGGCGCACCGGTAGGGAGTCACACGATGTCAACTCTGCCCGTCCCCCGGCGCCGCGCGATCCGCGCCCTCGCCGTCGCTGCCGCCGCGGCGGCCCTGTCCGCCGCCGCCTCCACCCCCGCCCTCGCCGCCCCCACCGGGGAGATCCGCGGCGCGTCCGCCCCTGGCGCGATCAGCGGCAGCTACCTGGTCGTGCTGCGGACCGACGCGGTCGGCGCCGCGAACACCCTCGCCGCCCGCACCGCCGTGCCGGACCGCGCCGCCACCCTCACCAAGCGGTACGGCGGCAGCGTCGCCGACGTCTACAGCGCCGCCCTCACCGGCTTCAGCGCGAAGATGACGGCCGGCCAGGCCCGCCGACTCGCCGCCGACCCGGCCGTCGCGTACGTCGAGCAGGACCGGGTGGTCACCGTCCAGGGCACCCAGTCCAACCCGCCGTGGGGCCTGGACCGGATCGACCAGCGCAACCTGCCGCTGAGCGGTAGCTACACCTACCCGAACACCGCCTCCAACGTCCGGGCGTACATCATCGACACCGGGATCCGGACCACCCACACCGACTTCGGCGGCCGGGCCAGCTGGGGTACCAACACCGTCGACACCAACAACACCGACTGCAACGGCCACGGCACCCACGTCGCCGGTACGGTCGGCGGCAACGCCTACGGCGTGGCCAAGCAGGTACGCCTGGTCGCGGTGAAGGTGCTCAACTGCTCCGGCAGCGGCAGCACCACCGGCGTGGTGAGCGGCATCAACTGGGTGACCGCCAACGCGGTCAAGCCGGCGGTGGCCAACATGAGCCTCGGTGGCGGCGCCAGCACCACCCTCGACAACGCGGTGACCAACTCGATCAACTCGGGCGTCACGTACGCGGTGGCGGCCGGCAACTCCAACGCCAACGCCTGCAACTACTCCCCGGCCCGGGCCGCCGCCGCGATCACCGTCGGCGCCACCACCAGCACCGACGCCCGCGCGTCCTACTCCAACTACGGCTCCTGCGTGGACATCTTCGCGCCAGGGTCGAGCATCCTGTCCGCCTGGAACAGCAGCGACACCGCCACCAACACGATCAGCGGCACCTCGATGGCCTCACCGCACGTGGCCGGCGCGGCGGCGCTGGTGCTCTCGGCCAACCCGTCGTACACCCCGGCGCAGGTGGCCAGCTACCTGACCACCAACGCCACCACCGGCGTGGTGACCAGCCCGGGCACGGGCTCGCCGAACCGGCTGCTCTTCGTCGTCAACTGACGGCACCGTCCGGGCGCGGCCCGGTGGACACCACCCCTGTCCACCGGGCCGCGTCCCGTCGGCACGACAGGTCCGGTCAGGCGGATGAGCCCGGCGGTGACGTCCCGGACCAGGTCCTCCGGCGTGCGGTACTCGACGCGCGGCCTCTCCAGACTCGGCACGGCACACCTCGTCTCCGACGACGCCCCGAGACTAACGGGTTCGGGCCGGGACATGGGCCAGGCGCGGGGCCAGGCTTTCGGTCCGGTCGCCACGGTGGCGTCCACCGGTGACGAGCTTCGTCAGCAGACCGGCAGCGCCGGCTCGTCCACCGGGGCGGGGCTGGCCTCGGCCGGCCAGGCCCGGGCCGGGCCCTCGACGTGGACTGCCACCTCGGCGCCGACCGGCACGGCGTCGGACTTGTCCCAGACCCGGGCGGTGACCCGGGTGCCGTCGGCCAGCCGGAGGGCGACCAGCGCGTCGTGGCCGTGGAAGTCGTGCCGCAGCACCGTCGCGGTCACCGCCTCTTCACCTGACGCCGGGGCGAGCCGCAGCTGCTCGGGCCGGACCAGGACGGTCACCGGGCCGTCGGGTACGTCGCCGGTGACCGGCAGTGTGCCGAGGGACGAGCGCGCGGCACCGCCCGACGCGACCGCAGGCAGCAGCACCGCGTCGCCGACGAACCCGGCTACCCACTGGTCGGCCGGCTCCCGGTAGAGCGTGGTCGGCGCGGCGGACTGCACCACCCGCCCGGACCGCAGCACCACCACCCGGTCCGCCACCGACAGGGCCTCACCCTGGTCGTGGGTGACCAGCACGCCGGTCGCCCCGTCGGCCCGCAGCGCCTCCCGGACGTCGTGCCGCAGCCCGGCGCGCAGCCCGGCGTCGAGCGCGCTGAACGGCTCGTCCAGCAGCACCAGCGACGGTCGCGGGGCCAGCGCCCGGGCCACCGCCACGCGCTGCTGCTGGCCGCCGGAGAGCTGGTGCGGCATCCGGTCGCCGTACCCGGCGAGCCCGACCAGGGCCAGCACCTCGTCCACCCGGTCCCCCCGCCGGTCGGCGCGGTCCAACCCGTACGCGATGTTCGCCGCCACGGTGAGGTGCGGGAAGAGGGCGCCCTCCTGCGGCACCACGGCGATCCGGCGGCGGTGCGCCGGCAGGTGCCGACCCGGGCCGGCGACCTCGCGCCCGTCCACCCGGATCTGTCCGGCGTCGAGGCGTTCGAAGCCGGCCAGGCAGCGCAGCAGGGTGGTCTTGCCGCAGCCGGACGGGCCGAGGACGGCGGTCAGCGCGCCCGCCGGGACGGTCAGGTCCACCCCGTCCAGTGCGGTCACCGGGCCGTACCGCTTGACGACCCCGGTCAGCACGACCTCGCTCATCGGTCCTCCTTGTCGAGCAGGCCGCCCCGGGCGACCAGCCACCAGGTGGGCAGCGCCGAGATGACCACCAGCAGCGCCGCGTAGGGGGCGGCGGCCGCGTACGCCCCGACGGAGGTGGCCGTCCACAGCTCGGTGGCCAGGGTGTCGGTGCCGGTGGGGCGTAGCAGCAGGGTGGCCGGGAGTTCCTTCATGCCGGTGAGGAAGACCAGCGCCGCCCCCGCCCCGATCCCCGGCAGGGTCAGGGGCAGGGTGACCGTGCGCAGCACGGCCAGCGGCCCGCGGCCCAGCGAGCGGGCCACCTCCTCCAGGCCGGGCGGGGCCTGGGCGGCGGCGCCGGCCACCGCGCCGACGGCCAGCGGCAGGAAGAGCGTCGCGTAGGCGAGGGCCAGCAGCCACGGCGTCTGGTACAGCGGGTACGCCACGCTGATGCCGAAGAAGATCAGCGACAGCCCGATCACGACGCCGGGCAGGGCGTGGGCCAGGTAGGCGAGCCGGTCCAGCACGGTGGCCAGCGGGCCGGGGGCGCGCGCGGTGAGCAGCCCCAGCGGCAGGGCCAGCAGCATGGTCAGCGCGGCGCCGGCCAGCGACAGCCAGAGCGAGTTGCCGGCGGCGGCGGCCACCTCGCCGAGCGCGCCGGGGCGGGACACCCCGCTGACCAGCCGGCGGGCCAGGCTCACCGCCGGCACGCCGAGCGCCAGCGCGGCCACCGCCAGCAGCGCGGCCAGCGCCGGCCAGCGGGCCGGGCCGAGGCGCAGCCGGGCGGCGGGGCGGCGGGCGCCGCCGAGCCGGGCGTACCGGGCGCCGCGGCGGCGGGTGGCGGTCTCCCCGGCCAGCAGCAGCACGGTCAGCGCCACCAGCACGCTGGAGAGCACCAGCGCCCCGGTGCGGTCGAAGCCCAGGTCGAAGGCGACGAAGATGGCCCGGGTGAAGGTGTCGGCGCGCAGGATCGACACCGCGCCGAAGTCGGCCAGCACGTAGAGCGCGACGAGCAGCGCCCCGGCGGCGGTCGCCGGCCGGATCTGGCGCAGCGTGACGTCGGTGAAGGTGCGCCAGCCGCCCCGGCCCAGCGAGCGGGAGACCTCCTCCTGGGCCGGGTCCGCGCCGCGCAGCGCGGCCGCGACCGGCAGGAAGACGTACGGGTACGAGCAGAGGGTCAGCACCAGCGCGGCCGGCCAGAACCCCTCCAGCCGGTCGAACAGCGAGACCCAGGCGAACGCGGCGATGTAGGTGGGCACGGCCAGCGGCAGCGCGGCGAGCACGGCGAAGGCCCGTCGGCCGGGCAGGTCGGTCCGGGTCACCAGCCAGGCGGCGCCGACGCCGAGCAGCACGCAGGCGGTGGTGACCACGGCGGCCAGCCCGAGGCTGCGTACCGCGAGCAGTCCGACCCGCTCGGTCCACAGCTCCGCGACGACCCGGTCGGCTCCCGCCTCGGCGGTGCGTACCGCGAGATAGACCAGCGGGATCAGGGCCACGGCGACCGCGGTGGTCGAGGCCGCGAGCAGCGCCGGGCGCGGCGCCAGCCGGCGCAGCGACCCGGGTACGCCGGAGCGGGCCGGCCCGGAACGGGCCGGCCCTGCGCCTGCAGTGGTGGTCGGGGCGGTCAGGGTACGAGCCCCGAGTCCTTGATCAGGCTGATCGTGGCGTCCAGCGTGTCCAGGTCGTTGAGGTCGATGTCCGGGGTGTCCAGGTCGGCCAGCGGCGGCACGCCGGCCGGGGCGGCGACTCCGTTGACCACCGGGTACTCGAAGGTCTGCTCGGCGAAGTACCGCTGCGACTCCGGGTCGAGGAGGAAGTCCACGAAGGCCTTGGTGTCCGGGTCCTCGGCGGAGCGCTTGAGCACGCCCACGCCGGCGACGTTGACCAGCGCTCCGGTATCGCCGCCGGGGAAGAAGTGCAGCTTGGCCTTCAGCGCGTCCGGCGTGCTGCCCTTCTCCTTGGCCACCTCGCCGAGGTAGTAGTGATTGACCAGGCCGACCGGGACGGCGCCCCGGTCGACGTCCTCCACGATCTTGACGTTGCTGTCCCGGATCTGCGGCTCGTTGGCCTTGAGGCCGGCCAGGAAGTCCTTCGCCTTCTGGTCGCCGTGCTGGACCCGGATCGCGGTGACGAACGCCTGGAACGAGGCGTTGGTCGGGGCGATGCCGATCTTGCCCTTCCACTTCGGGTCGGTCAGCTCGAAGACCGACTTCGGCAGCTCGGCGGCGGGGACGGCGTCGGCGTTGTAGGCGAGCACCCGGGAGCGGGCGCTGACGCCGACCCACTGGCCGTTGCGGGCCCGGTAGGACTGCGGCACCTTCTCCAGGTCGGCGGCGGGCAGCGGGGCGAACATGTCCCGCTTGGCGACCGCGCCGAGGGCGCCGGCGTCCTGGGCGAAGAAGGCGTCGGCCGGGGACCTGCCGCCCTCCTCGACCAGCTGGGCGGCGAGCTGGGCGGTGGTGGCGTACCGGGTCTTCACGGTGATGCCGGTCTGCGCGGTGAACCGGTCCAGCAGCGGCTTGACCAGCTGCTCGTTGCGACCGCTGTAGACGGTGATGGTCTTGTCGCCGGGCTTGCCGGAGTCGGCGGCGTCCTTCTGGCCGGAACCGCAGGCGACCAGGCCGAACGAGAGCAGGCCGGCGGCGACGGTGGCCGCGCGGAACCTGCGGGCGGGGACGGGCACGGGGCACTCCTTCGGCTCCGGCCGGCGGGCTCTCCGCCGACGGGAGAGAAGTTAGCAGAGCCTAACCTCAGTCTTCCTGTGGGCCCGGCGCCCGCCCGGGGAGTCGCCGCCGCACCCGCCGCGCGGACCGGCAGGATGGGCACATGACGCTCTCGCTGCCCATCGACCCCGAGGCCAACCGGCTGCTGGAGCGCAGCCCGCTGGCCCTGCTCACCGGCATGGTGCTCGACCAGCAGATCCCCCTCGAGAAGGCGTTCACCTCGCCGTACGTGCTGGCCCAGCGGCTCGGGCACGAGCCGGACGCCCGGGAGTTGGCCGGGTACGACCCCGAGGCGCTGGTCGAGGTCTTCGCCCGGCCACCCGCGCTGCACCGCTTCCCGAAGGCGATGGCGGCCCGGGTGCAGCAGGTGTGCCAGGTGCTGGTCGACCGGTACGACGGCGACGCCGCCCGGCTCTGGTCGGACGCCCCCGACGGGCGGGAGCTGCTGCGCCGGATCGGTGAGCTGCCCGGCTTCGGCAAGCAGAAGGCGCAGATCTTCGTCGCCCTGCTCGGCAAGCGGTACGACGTGCGCCCGGAGGGCTGGCGGGAGGCCGCCGGCGGGTACGGCGAGCCGGACGCGTACCGGTCGGTGGCCGACATCACCGATCCGGAGTCGCTGCGCCGGGTGCGCGAGTTCAAGCAGGCGGCGAAGGCGGCGGCCAGGGCGGCGAAGGGCTGACCCGACCGGCCCGCGCGCCGACTCGTTGCCGGCTCAGGCGGCGGTGGGGCGGGAGAGCGAGGCCAGCGCCCGGCGCACGTCGGCGAGGGAGACGGTGGCGGAGTCGTCCAGGTCGGCCAGCCCGGCCTCGATCCACTGCCGCATCAGCGTGGTGACGCCGATGCCCCGGGCCTCGGCGGCCGTCCGGACCCGCTCGTACGTCTCCAGCGGCAGGCGTACCGAGCGGCTGACCATGGGCACGTCGCTGTCGGGGGTGGGCAGCTCCACCGGCTGACTCTCGTCGATCAGCTCGGCGAACGCGTCGTCGCCGCCGTGGAACCGCTTGGTCGCCTCGTCACGGTTCATCGTGACCGCCTCCTCGTCGGCGATCCCTCCGCACGGCCTCGTCGTAGCGCTTGGCCTCGACGTCGCTCAGTTCGCGGGCGGAGAGGATGTCCCAGTCGTTGTCGGTGCCGTCGGCCTCGGCCAGCAGCACGGCCAGCCGCCTGCCGCGGCGACCCGCCGCGTAGACGACCATCACGTCGTCGCCCAGGTGCCGGATCACCCGGCGGGTGCTGTGCAGGGCCTCCCAGACTTCCCCGGGCGTGACGTCGTAGACCCGCAGGTTGGCCAACGCCTCGTCGGTGAAGCTGAACCGGCTGCCCACGGGCGGAGCGTACCACGAACGTAACACGTGATCGGATGGTTCGATTTTCGCTGATCACGGCCGGGGAGTGACAGGATGGGTCGTAATCCCCTCGAGGAGGTCCGTGGTGAAGCGTCAGGCGTACCAGCCGATCCTGATCACCGACGCCTCGCGCAGCCAGGACGACCAGCTCACCAGCCGGCAGAAGCGCTACGTGCTGATGATGGGCATCCGGGTGGCCTGCGTGATCGTCGGCGCGATCCTGGTCGGCGTGAAGGCCCCTCTGCTCTGGCTCTGGCTGCCGCTGTGCGCCGTCGGGATGGTGCTCATCCCGTGGCTGGCCGTGCTGCTGGCCAACGACCGCCCGCCGAAGGAGCAGCACCGGCTGGCGGGGAAGTTCCAGCCTAGGATGCGCGACGAGACCCCGCCGATGAGCCTGACCGCCGAGGAACGGCCGCACAAGATCATCGACGTCGAACCCTGACCCGGTGTGGCCGGGAGCCGCCCGGCCCCCGGACCACAGGTCAGCCCGCCGGCCGGGCGCCCACCGTCGAGACGGCCAGCGCGCCGAGGTCGCCGGCCCGGCCCAGCGCCGCCCGGGGCTCCGCGCCGCCGAGCCAGGCGGTCAGCAGGCCCGCCGCGAAGGCGTCGCCCGCGCCGGTGACGTCGACCACCGCGACCCGCCGGGCGGGTGCCACGCTCACCGTCGCGCTCCGGTCGACCCAGACCGCGCCGGCCTCGCCCCGCTTCACCACCACCCGCCGGGCCGACACCGACAGCGCCCGCGCCTGCGCCCCCGGGTCCAGTCCGCCGGCCAGCACGCCCGCCTCGTCCGCGTTGACCAGCAGCAGGTCGACGTCGCGTACCCAGGACAGGAAGGCCGCCGCGCCGACCCGCCGCAACGGCGCCGCGGAGGCCGCGTCGACGCTGGTGGTGAGCCCCCGCTCGCGGGCGGCGGCCAGCGCCGCCAGGCCGGCCGGCCGCGACGCGGCGTCCAGCAGGGGGTACCCGGACAGGTGCAGGTGCCCGGCGTCGGGTGCCGCGGCCAGCGCCCGCTCGACGTGCCCGACGGTCAGCCGCAGGTTGGCGCCCCGCTCGGTGACCATGGTGCGCTCCTCGCCGGTGGCCAGCACGATCACCGTGCCGGTGGCGCAGCCGGGCTGCACCTCGACCGCGCACTCCACGCCGACCCGCTCCAGCTCGGCCACCCGGTCCCGCCCGGCGCTGTCGTCGCCGACCGCGCCCACCAGCGTCACGGGCACGCCCTGCGCGGCGATCCACGCCGCGGTGTTGGCGGCCTGGCCACCGCCGCTGACCTGGATGGTCGCCGGGGTGTCCGAGCCGGTGGCCAGCGGCCCGGCCAGCACCGCCACCACGTCGGTGATCAGGTCACCGACCACGACCACCCGGGACGGGCGGGTCATGCCGGGGAACTGGTACGGCGGGTGGCCGCGGCGACGGCGATCCGGGCGGCCAGGTCGGCGTTGCGCAGGATGATCCGCACGTTCACCGACAGGCTGGCGCCCTCGGTGGCCGAGTGGAAGTGGGCCAGCAGGAACGGGGTCACCGCCTTGCCGGTCACCCCCTCACGGCCGAGCCGGGCGAGGCCCTCGGCGAGGGTCCGGTCGTGCAGCGCCGGGTCGAGCTGCTCGGCCGCCGGAAGCGGGTTGGCCACGATCAGCCCGCCGCGGTGCACGCCCTGCTGCTCCCGGGCGGCCAGCACGTCCGCCACCTGCTCCGGGGAGTCCACCGACCAGTCCAGGTCGAAGCCGGCGTCGGTGAGGTAGAAGCCGGGGAAGCGCCGGGTGCGGTAGCCGACGACCCCGACGCCGAGGGTCTCCAGCCGCTCCAGCGTCGCGCCCACGTCGAGGATCGACTTGACCCCGGCGCAGACCACCGCGATCGGCGTCCGGGCCAGGGTGACCAGGTCGGCGGACTCGTCGAAGGTCTGCGCCGCCTCCCGGTGCACCCCGCCCAGCCCGCCGGTGGCGAAGACCCCGATCCCGGCCGCCGCGGCGACCGCGCTGGTGGCGGCCACCGTGGTGGCGCCGTCCGCGCCGGTGGCGGCGGCCACCGCGAGATCGCGTACGGAGAGTTTGCTCACCCCGTCGACGGTGGCGAGCCGGGTCAGTTGCGCGTCGTCGAGCCCCGCCACGAGTTCGCCGCCGACCATGCCGACGGTGGCCGGGACCGCCCCGGCCTCCCGTACGGCCCGCTCGATCTGGCGGGCCACCCGCAGGTTGTCCGGTCGGGGCAGACCGTGCGAGACGATGGTGCTCTCCAGGGCGACGACGGGTCGGCCGTCGCGCAGGGCGTCGGCGACCTCGGCGCCGAGACGGATGTGAAAGTTGGTCACCTCCGTTACCGTACGGGCCGCCCTCGGGGTGGGCTGCGGTGGACCGGCCCGCACCGACCTGCCAAACTGGAAAGTTGGAGGTGTCATCAGTGAGCACACAGGTTCTCGAACGCCCGGAACTGAAGGACGCGGACACCGGTCCCGAGATGTTCCACTACGTCCGCAAGGAAAAGATCGCCGAGAGTGCCGTCATGGGCACCTTCGTCGTGGCGCTCTGCGGTGAGACGTTTCCGGTGACCAAGGCGGCCAAGCCCGGCTCGCCGGTCTGCCCGAAGTGCAAGGAGATCTACGACTCGTACGGCGAGTGATCCCGGGCGGCCGGCCCGACCGCCCACGTACCCTTCCGCGGTGTGACCACCTCCCCCGCCCTGCTCGTCGCCGATCTGACCGGGGTGGCCGTCTTCGCCGCCTCCGGGGCGTCCGCGGCGGTGGCCAAACGGCTCGACCTCTTCGGCGTCGTCTTCGTCGGGTTCGTGGCGGCCCTCGGTGGCGGGATCTTCCGGGACCTGGTCATCGACGAGGTGCCGCCGCTGGCCTTCGCCGACTGGCGGTACGCCACCACCGCCGCGGTCACCGCCGCCGCCGTCTTCTGGCTGCACCCGCAGCTCGCCCGGCTGCGCACCACCGTGCTGGTGCTGGACGCGGCGGGCCTGGCGCTGTTCACCGTCACCGGCACGCTCAAGGCGCTCGACGCTCAGGTGCCGCCGGTCGGCGCCTGCCTCATCGGCATGCTCACCGCGATCGGCGGCGGGCTGGGCCGGGACCTGCTCACCGCCGAGATCCCGGTGGTGCTGCGCCGGGAGATCTACGCGCTGGCCGCGCTGGCCGGCGCGGTCGCGGTGGCCCTGCTCGACGCGGCCGGACGCGCCGGCACGGTGCCGCTGACCGCGGCGGCGGTGCTGGTCTTCGCCCTGCGGCTGCTGGCGCTGCGGCGGCGCTGGTCGGCCCCGGTGGCCACGCTGCGCCCCCCGAAGACCGGGGTCCGCGGCCCCCGGGCCTGACCGCCCGCCACGCCCTCGCCGCCCGCTTTGCGGGTGTTGCGGTGTCATCTCGGCCGGATACCGCGACGCGCCGCAAAGCGCCTGCCGCACCTGGCCGCACGCCGTGCGGTGGGTCGCGGTGTGACACCGCGACCCACCGCAGAGCGGGGTCGAGCGGGGGCGGGCGGGGGTGGCGGATGTGACCAGCGTGGCGTCGAGTGGGGCGAGCGGCTCCCGCTGGTTATGCTGAGTCGGCCTTCGCGGCATCTTCTGCGCGGAGGCGTTTTCATGGGCGGCGGTACCCGTGGCCCTCGGCCGGGGTCCGCCGTCGTGCGGTCGGAGAGGAGTCTTCGCGTGGCAGCCCGGTTGCCGGCGCTCGAGACGTTCCCGCCCTTGCGTGCCTGGCAACGCAAGGCGATGGTGGAGTACCTGCGCCGCCGCACCGAGGACTTCACCGCGGTCGCCACCCCCGGCGCCGGCAAGACCACCTTCGCCCTGCGGATCGCCGCCGAGCTGCTCGTGGACGGCACCGTCGAGGCGGTCACCGTGGTCGCCCCGACCGAGCACCTGAAGACGCAGTGGGCGACCGCTGCGGCCCGGGTCGGCATCCAGCTCGACGCCGCGTTCCGCAACGCCGACCTGCACTCCTCCGCCGACTTCCACGGCGCGGTCGTCACCTACGCCCAGGTCGGGATGGCCCCGCAGGTGCACCGGCGGCGTACCATGATCCGGCGCACGCTGGTCATCCTCGACGAGATCCACCACGCCGGCGACTCCCGGTCCTGGGGCGACGGCGTCAAGGCGGCCTTCGAGCCCGCGGTACGCCGGCTGATGCTCACCGGTACGCCGTTCCGCTCCGACGACAACCCCATCCCGTTCGTCAGCTACGAGCGCGGCGGCGACGGGCTGCTGCGCTCCCGCGCCGACTCGGTCTACGGCTACTCCGACGCGCTGCGCGACGGCGTGGTCCGGCCGGTGCTCTTCCTGGCGTACTCGGGGGAGACCCGGTGGCGCACCAACGCCGGTGACGAGCTGGCGGCGCGGCTGGGCGAGCCGATGACGCAGGACCTGGTCGCGCAGGCCTGGCGTACCGCCCTGGACCCGGCCGGGGACTGGATGCCGCAGGTGCTCCGGGCCGCGGACGCCCGGCTGACCGTGCTGCGCAACGCCGGCATGCCGGACGCCGGCGGGCTCATCATCGCCAGCGACCAGCAGAACGCCCGCTCGTACGCGAAGCTGATCGAGCGGCTGACCGGCGAGAAGGCCGTCGTGGTGCTCTCCGACGACCTGGGGGCCTCCGCGCGGATCGCGACGTTCGGGGCGTCCGAGCAGCGCTGGCTGGTCGCGGTGCGGATGGTGTCCGAGGGCGTCGACATCCCCCGCCTGGCGGTCGGCGTCTACGCCACCAGCGCCAGCACCCCGCTCTACTTCGCCCAGGCCATCGGGCGTTTCGTGCGGGCCCGCCGGCAGGGCGAGACCGCCTCGGTCTTCCTGCCCAGCGTGCCGCACCTGCTCGGGCTGGCCAGCGAGATGGAGGCCGAACGGGACCACGTGCTCGGCAAGCCCAAGGACCGCGAGGGCTTCGACGACGACCTGCTGGAGCGCGCCCAGCGCGACGACCAGGCCAGCGGGGAGCTGGAGAAGCGTTTCACCGCGCTCTCGGCGACCGCCGAGCTGGACCAGGTCATCTTCGACGGCGCGTCCTTCGGCACCGCCGCCCAGGCCGGCACCCCCGAGGAGGAGGAGTACCTCGGCCTGCCCGGCCTGCTCACCGCCGACCAGGTCTCCATGCTGCTCACCAAGCGACAGGCCGACCAGCTCGCCGCGCAGCGCCGGCGAACGGCCGCGCGGGCCGCTGAGCCGGCCGCTGAGGCCCCGGCGGTGCCGGCGGCACCGATGAGTGCCGCCCAGCGTCGGGTGGCGCTGCGCCGCCAGCTGAACGCCCTGGTGGCCGCCCGGCACCATCGCACCGGCCAGCCGCACGGCAAGATCCACGCCGAGCTGCGCCGGCTCTGCGGCGGCCCGCCCAGCGCGCAGGCGACGATCGAGCAGCTCGAAGAGCGCATCGCCACCGCCCAGACCCTCTGACCCACCCCACCCACCCACCCACCCCACCCACCCCACCCCCACCGCCCCTGGCGTGCCGCCGAGATCCCTGCACTTTCACGGAAAGCGTGGCTATTCGGCGTGTCGAGGCCACTCCTTCCGTGAAAGTGCGCGGATCTTGGGCGCGGGGTTCGGGGTTCGGGGTTCGGGGTTCGGGGCGCGGGGCGCGGGGCGCGGCGGGGGAGGGAGCGCACAGAAGCCGGCCGGGAGCCCTTGGGGCTCCCGGCCGGCTATGTCGTCGTTATGTGGTTGCGGACTCAGTTCGCCATCAGATCGGCGCCACGCCAGCTGAACTCCGGGTCCGTCGCGTACCGCACGGTGATCTTCACGAGATCCTCCGCGTACTTGTTCGCGTGGTGCCCACAGAACACCAGCTCGCTCCCACCCGCCAGAGTGATCCGGAGCTTGCCGGCAGCATTGCAGCGGTCGCACCGTTCATCGGCGGCTGGGGGAGCCACCGTCTCGGGCGGCGGCGTGAGGGTCGCGGTCATCGCCTTCCTCCTCTGGTCGTCACCGATGAACACTCTCTTCGGTCGTTGCTCACCCATCGTGCAACACCCTCGTCGGGCCCTGCCTTCCCCGTGTGCCCGCGGGCGACCGAGGTCACACATGACAGGGAGACAGTGTGCCGTGAGCCAAGGGTGCCACGTCAACGATCACAAACAGGCAACCGACGGATCACCTTTGAGTGTTCTACGGCTGGTGGTCAAACCGACACGGCTGGTTGACGTGAAGGGGTCAGTCCAGGTAGTCGCGGAGCACCTGGGAACGGGACGGGTGCCGCAGTTTGGACATGGTCTTGGACTCGATCTGCCGGATCCGCTCCCGGGTCACGCCGTACACCTGGCCGATCTCGTCCAGGGTGCGCGGCTGACCGTCGGTCAGGCCGAAGCGCAGGCGTACCACGCCCGCCTCACGCTCGGAGAGCGTCTGCAGCACCTGCTGGAGCTGGTCCTGCAGCAGCGAGAAGGAGACGGCGTCGACCGCGACGACGGCCTCCGAGTCCTCGATGAAGTCACCGAGCTGGCTGTCACCCTCGTCACCGATGGTCTGGTCCAGCGAGATGGGCTCCCGGGCGTACTGCTGGATCTCCAGCACCTTCTCGGGTGTGATGTCCATCTCCTTGGCCAGTTCCTCCGGGGTGGGCTCGCGGCCCAGGTCCTGGAGCAGCTCGCGCTGGATCCGGCCGAGCTTGTTGATCACCTCGACCATGTGCACGGGGATGCGGATGGTGCGGGCCTGGTCGGCCATGGCCCGGGTGATCGCCTGCCGGATCCACCAGGTGGCGTAGGTGGAGAACTTGTAGCCCTTGGTGTAGTCGAACTTCTCGACTGCGCGGATCAGACCGAGGTTGCCCTCCTGGATCAGGTCCAGGAAGGCCATGCCGCGGCCGGTGTAGCGCTTGGCCAGCGAGACGACCAGCCGGAGGTTGGCCTCCAGGAGGTGGTTCTTGGCGCGCTCGCCGTCGCGGGAGATCCAGCCCAGGTCCCGCTGCATGTCGCGGGTGAGCTTCTCCTCGCCCTCGTCGGCCGCGCGCAGCCGCTCGGCGGCGTAGAGCCCGGCCTCGATCCGCTTGGCGAGCTCCACCTCCTGCTCCGCGTTGAGCAGCGGGACCTTGCCGATCTGCTTGAGGTACGCCCGGACGGAGTCGGCCGAGGCGGTCAGCTCGGCGTCGCGGCGCGCCTGCTTGAGCGCCTCGGACTCCTCGTCGTCCCACTCGAAGTCGTTGTCCGTCGCGGAGCTTGCCGCGTCCGCCTCGGCGGCCCGGGTCAGCTCGGCCGGCTCCTCGACCACCACGTCCTCGACCTCGGCCGCGAGTTCCTCGGGGTCGATCTCGCCCTCGCCCTTGGCCTTGCCGGCGGCGGCCTTGCCGGCCGCGGCCACCGTCGCCTTGGTGGCGCGGGTGGACTTCGTCGCCTTGGTGGCCGGCGCGGCGGCCTTGGCGGCCACCTCCGCGGTGGTGGCGGCCTTGCGCGGCGCCGCCTTGCGCGGGGCGGGCGCCGGAGCCTCCTCGGCGGCGGGTGCCTGCTTGGGAGCGGGCGCGGCGGCCTTCTTGGTGGTCTTGGCGGTGGTGGCCCGGGAGGCCGGGGTGGCGGACCGGGCGGC
This sequence comes from Micromonospora sp. NPDC050200, assembly GCF_040656135.1. Lineage (NCBI taxonomy): Bacteria > Bacillati > Actinomycetota > Actinomycetes > Micromonosporales > Micromonosporaceae > Micromonospora > Micromonospora sp. NPDC050200. Next base: position 66,172 of record NZ_JBFALG010000021.1, on the reverse strand, counting down.
GGCGACCCGGCGACGGGTGCTGGCCGAGCCGTCCACGACCACGGTCACTCCCGCCTCGGAGAGCGCGCGCAGGATCTTCTTGGCCTGGGCCGGGGTCACCTCAGCGGACTCGACGGTGCGCGCGAGCTGGGCCGACGTCAACTGGCCGCCGGCGCTCTGCGCGTGGGCGATCAGGGTGTCGGTGAGCGAGCGAACGTCGGCGCCGGTCTGGCGGGGTTCTGTCACGAATGACCTTCCGGAGGCGAAGAGCGAGCACGGCCGGGTCGTCCGGCGCAGCGTGGCGCACCGTGCCGGGCGATGTCGTTGAGAGGCCCCCGTGCCGCGGGCCGGCCGTCCGGCGGCGGTCCGTGGCGCGTGGGCAGGGTGAATTGTAACGCCGTCTGCGGCGATCATCCTGCGGCGCACGGCGCACCGGTGGCGGGGACCGCCGATTCGGCGCAGATGTGGACTTTGTAAGGATGATACCCGCGCGCGCGGCGGACGTCGGAGATCGTGCGGGAAGGGGACGAACCATGACTCGTTCGGCGCCGGCACCGGCCGAACTGCTCACGATCGCGATCGAGGTCGCCCGGCAGGCCGCGGCCACCGCGCACCGGATGCGCGCCGAGGGCGTCTCGGTCGCCGCCACCAAGAGCACCGTCACCGACGTGGTCACCGCCGCGGACCGCGCCGTCGAGCGGCAGGTCCTCGACGCGCTGCACCGGGTACGCCCCGACGACGCGGTCCTCGGCGAGGAGTACGGCGCCGGGAAGGGCGTCGGGGCGGCCAGCGGGGTGCGCTGGATCGTCGACCCGATCGACGGCACGGTGAACTACCTGTACGGGCTGCCGTACTGCGCGGTGTCGCTGGCGGCCGAGGTCGACGGCGAGGTGGTCGCCGGGGTGGTGCGCAACGTGGTCACCGGCGAGGAGTGGACCGCCACCGCGGGCGGCGGCGCCTGGCGTGACGGCCGGCGGCTGCGCTGCTCCACCGAGGGCGACCTGGGGCAGGCGCTGGTCGCCACCGGCTTCGGCTACGACCCGGCGCGCCGCTCGCACCAGGCCCGGGTGGTCGCCGAACTGATCCCGCACGTCCGCGACATCCGCCGGCTCGGCGCCGCCGCGCTGGACCTCTGCCTGGCCGCCGAGGGGCGGGTGGACGCGTACTACGAGAAGGGGCTGGCCGCCTGGGACCAGGCCGCCGGCGGCCTGGTGGCCGCCGAGGCGGGACTGCGGGTCGCCGGGCTGCGCGGCCGGCCGGCCGGCCCGGACCTGGTGATCGCCGCGCCGCCGGCGCTCTTCGCGCCGCTGCACGACCGGCTCGCCGACCTGGACGCCTCCGGCGGGCCCTGACCGACCCCGGACGGCGAGACCGCGGTGTCCCCCCGCCGGGCACCCCCCCAACCGGACGTCCAGCCCAAACGCCCCCCCCCCCCCCCCCCCCGC
>NZ_JBFALG010000021.1:39607-64738 GCF_040656135.1 Micromonospora sp. NPDC050200 | reverse complement strand
GGGAGCGGGGGGGGCCCCGGGGGCGCCCCCCGCCGTCGGGACTGGTACGGCCACCCCGCCCGCCCGCCCGCCCGGCCGGCGGGCGGGCCGCTCATTTCTCGACCGGCATCGGGCAGGAGCCGGCCGGCGCGGCGGGCGCGCCCAGGTCGCCCAGGGACTGGTTGACCTCGGTGGTGGTGGCCAACTGCTGGAAGCCGTTGCCCAGCACGACGTCGACGGTGTCGTCGGTGCGCTTGGCGTCGTACTGGGCGTCGGCGTTGTCGAGGAAGTAGGCCCGCAGCAGGTGCGCCGAGCCCACGCCCTTGGGGCCGTAGCGCAGCACCGCCACCCCGTCGACGCCCTTCGGCGCGTTGCCGACCTTCTTCACCTGGAACTTGCGGTTGCGGAAGTCGTCGGCCACGTCCCCGGCCCGGCCCGCCTCGTCGCTGCCGTTCAAGACGTTGATCTTCACGTCCTTCTGCTCGCGCAGCCTGACGTCTGCGAGCGGCCAGCCCTCGGGGCAGCCCCCGGCCAGGCCCCCCTTGCTCTGTGTGTCCCGCACCATGGCGACGACCACGAAGACCAGGGCGACGACCGCCAGCAGACCGACGACTACGAGTGCTCGCACTCGCGCAAAACTCATCTGGGCGCTCCCCGGACAGTGGTGGGTGGCGGCGGCCGCGGCGGTCGGGCCGCCCCGCCGGCCGTCGAGTACGCCGCTGAGGTTAACGGTTGTCCGACCGTCGCGTGGAAACAGTCCGACATGCCGGCGCGCCATCCGGGAAGCGGGTACTACTACCCCTATCTTCGTGTCGCCTGAGTCACATTGGGAACAACTCGGGGTGCTGGGGCGTACATCCCAGCCACGAGGGCGGTATACATGCCTCGCCCGAGGGGGGTAAGGTTCCGCGCTCGCCGGGGGAGGCCCCTGGCGGTCTCGGCCCGAACGGCCGTCGGGTCGGGTGACCGACACAAAGTGTGGCCGGCCAGTGGGAACCGAAACAGCGTCGCCCGGTGTTAGCACCGGAAGCGACAACATCGATATGGGAGAGTGAACCGATGGCCACCGACTACGACGCTCCGCGTCGCGACGAGGTCGACCTCGGCGAGGACAGCCTGGAAGAGCTCAAGGCCCGGCGGGTCGACTCACAGTCGGGCGCCGTGGACGTCGACGAGGCCGAGGTGGCCGAGAGCTTCGAGCTGCCCGGCGCCGACCTGGCCGACGAGGAGCTGACCGTCAAGGTCCTGCCGATGCAGCAGGACGAGTTCCGCTGCGGCCGCTGCTTCCTGGTCCACCACCGCAGCCAGTTGGCGGTGGAGCGCAACGGCGAGCTGATCTGCCGCGAGTGCGTCTGACCCCGACCCGCACACCGGCGGCGGCCTCCCCGGCGGGGCCGCCGCTGTCCGAGCTGCCGTGCGGGGGCGGCGGGGAGCTGCTTGACTCGTAACGGGCGGTCCCCACGCCGACGGGAGCACGGGAGGTCGGGCGCATGAGCGAACGCGACGAGCGGGCCGGCAGGCCGGCGGGGGGGCCGCCGACCGGGCCGCCCCCCGGCACCGGGGCGGACGCCCGGACTCCGGCGGCGGCCACGACGCGCCCGGAGACCGGTGCCACCCATCGTCCGGACGGCGCCGCCCCCGGCGGCCCGGACCGCGGCGCCACCCGGGCCCCGCAGGCCGGCCCGGACGGCGCCGCCCCGGCGCAATCCTCCGGCGACACCGCGCAATCCTCCGCCGGCACCGCGCAAACCTCCGGCGACACCGCCGGCGGGCCCTCCGCCGGGGCCGGCACGCAGGACCCGACCGACCGGGCCGGTGACGAGCTCGGCGCCACGGTGGCGGCGCTGACCGCCGACGACATCGAGCCGGCCCGCCGCCGCCAACTGCTCACCCGGCTGGTCGGGCAGGCGCGCTCGCGTGGGCTGGCCGACCTGTTCAAGCCGAAGGCCGCGCTGCGGTGGATGACCGACACCGTCTCCGACGTGGCGCCGCACGTGCCGGTCCGGGACCTGGCCACGCTGCGCCGGCACTTCCCCGGGCTGGACGACGAGGCGCTGGCCGAGCGGCTGGTGCGCAACGCCGCCCGGGCCACCGCCGGGGTGGGCGCGGCCGGCGGCGGCATCGCCGCCGTGGAGTGGGCCGTCACCCCGACCCTGCTCTCCGCCCCCGTGCTGCTGGCCGCCGAGACGGTCGCTGTGGTGGCGATCGAGCTGAAGCTGATCGGCGAGCTGCACGAGGTCTACCACGTGCCGCTGCCCACCGGCGGCAGCCAGCGGGCGATCGGCCTGGTGCAGTCCTGGGCCAGCCAGCGGGGGATCAACCCGATGATGCCCGGGGCGGGCGTCGGCGCGGTGCTCGGCACCGCGGCCCGCAGGGAGCTGCGGGCCACCCTGCTCAAGCGGTTCGGGCGCAACCTGACCACGCTGGGCCCGTTCCTCACCGGAGCCGCCGTGGCCAGCTACCTCAACCGCCGGGCCACCCGGGCCCTCGCCGACCAGCTCCGCCGGGACCTGCGCCGGCAGGGCGGGGCGTTGCCCGGCGGCCGGCGGGCCCTGCCCTGACCGTCAGGCCGCGTCGCGGGCGGTCATGATCGCGCGGGCCAGCTCGACCGGGTGGCGGGTGCTCACCACCCAGAACGGGGTCGGGTCGGCGGGGTCGTCGAGCACCACCTGCACCGCGCCGCCGATCCAGGGCCGCTGCACCACGAAGGCGAGCGGGTCCGCCCCGACGCCGAGGACCTCGCGCCGCCCGGCCGCGTCCAACGGGACCGCGTCCGCCACGTACCGCACCGGCAGGTGGGCGTCGTCCACGAACAGTTCGCCGTCGCGGACCGCGACCCGGACCCGGCCCAGCCACCACAGCCCGGCCGCGGTCGCCGGCGGGAGCACCACGAAGGGCAGCCAGGCCCGCACCCCGGACGCGCCCATCCACACCTCGGCGGCCAGCAGCCCGGACAGGACCAGCCCGGCCAGCCAGAGCCACCAGGGCAGATCCAGCCGTTCGGAGTGCTCCGCGGCGGCCGCGGTGGACGGGGCCGGCGACGACGGGGAAGGCGACACGCTCACACCTGCGAGGGTACGGCGCGCGGCGGCCGTCCGACCCGGCAGGATGGCAGGGCCACCCCGCGAACCCGACGGAAGAGGAGCATCGTGACCCACGTCGTACCCGTGCCCGTGCGGCAGCTCGACCCGGAGCTGCCGCTGCCCGCGTACGCCCATCCCGGTGACGCCGGGGCCGACCTGGTGGCCGCCGCGGACGTCGAGCTGCCCCCCGGCGGCCGGGCCCTGGTCCCGACCGGGGTGGCGCTGGCGCTGCCGGAGGGGTATGTCGGCCTGGTGCACCCGCGCTCCGGCCTGGCCGCCAGGCTCGGCGTGACGGTGCTCAACGCGCCCGGTACGGTCGACGCCGGCTACCGGGGTGAGATCCTGGTCAACCTGATCAACCATGATCGGGACACGCCGGCGAAGATCTCCCGTGGCGATCGCATCGCGCAGCTCGTTGTCCAGCGGGTGGAGCGGGTCGATTTCCAGCCGGTGGTCGAGCTGCCCGGGTCGCGGCGCGGGGCCGGCGGGCACGGCTCGACCGGTGGACACGCCGGTCTGGTGCCGCCGTTCGCAGCCGGTCGACGGGAAGATCCCGACCGGGCGGGCGGACAGACGGAAGAGGTGGCAGGGTGAGTGCGAACAGCGGAGGGTGGGCGCAGTGATCTTCAGCCGGAAGCGGGCCGACGGCGGGCGGGGTGCCCGTGACGAGCGGGCCGCCGAGGTCCTCGACTCGTACGACGCCGAGCCGACGGGCCCGTCGCGTGGCCCCTACGACAGCTCGGAGGCGCCGGACGAGGTGCAGCGGCTCGACCTGGGCAGCCTGCACATCCCGGCGGTGCCCGGCGTCGAGGTGCGGGTGCAGGCCGATCCGCAGGGCGTGATCCAGCAGGTCGTGCTGGTGCACGGGGACAACGCCCTCCAGCTCGGGGTCTTCGCCGCGCCCAGGTCCGAGGGCATCTGGGACGAGGTGCGCGAGGAGATCCGCCAGTCCCTCTTCGCCGACGGCGCCGCCGCCCAGGAGGTCGAGGGCGAGTACGGCACCGAGCTGCACGCCCGGGTGCGTACCCCGGACGGCCTGACCGACCTGCGCTTCGTCGGCGTCGACGGGCCGCGCTGGATGGTCCGCGGGGTCTACCAGGGCGCCGCCGCCACCGACCCGGCCGCGGCCGGGCCGCTGGCGCAGTGCCTCGACGGCCTGGTCGTCGACCGGGGGCAGGAGGCGAAGCCGGTGCGCGAGCCGCTGCCACTGCGGCTGCCCCGCGAGGTCGGCGAGGAGGCCGCGGAGGGGGACGGCGGCGCCCCGGCGCCCGCCCCGCGCGAGGCCTGACCGGCACGGCAACGAGACCACTCACCGGGCCCGGCACCGTCCCCCGACGGAGCCGGGCCCGGTGCCCTGTCCCGCCGGTCACGGCCCGTTCCGCGCGCCCGGGCAGGCCCGCCGGACGCCGGACCCGTTCGGCGGGCCGGTTCGGCGTACGCTGGCGGGACGGTTCCGGCATTCCGGGGCCGGGCCAGTGCCGGCGCGGGCCGGTCAGCGTGGAGAGGGTGGCGCGGAGGTCATGACGACCGACGAGGGCCGGGTGTCGCTGCGGCGCATCCTGCGGCGGCTCACCGCGAGCGAGGCCGAGATCGAGGCGCAGGAGCTGCAACGGGAGAGCGCCGAGTCCGGCGGGGTGCCGGCCCGGCAGTGCATGCGCGGCCAGGTGGTCTCGGTCGCCGGTCGGCTCCGCACGGTGGTCTACACCCCGCGGACCAACCTGCCCACCCTGGAGGCGGACCTCTACGACGGCAGCGACGTGGTGACCCTCGTCTGGCTGGGCCGGCGGCAGATCGTCGGCATCGAGCCCGGCCGGCACCTCACCGCCCGTGGCCGGGTGGCCGTCCGGGACGACCGCAAGGTCATCTACAACCCGTACTACGAGCTGGAGTCGCCGAAGTGACGACGGGACAGTCCCCGGCCACCGAGCCGCAGACGCCTCCGGAGGACGACGAGCGGCTGCCCAGCCTCGCCGAGCAGATGGCCGACCAGCTCGGCGGCTGGCGGGGCCTGGTCGAGTCCAGCGTCCCCGTGGTGATCTTCGTGCTGGCCAACATCGTGGGCGAGCTGCGCCCCGCGGTGATCGCCTCGGTCGGGGTGGCGGTGCTGATCGCCGTCGCCCGGCTGGCCCAGCGGCGCCCGGTCCGGCACGCGGTCAACGGGCTCGTCGGCATCGGCATCGGCGCCTTCATCGCCTGGCGCACCGGCAACGAGCGGGACTTCTACCTCCCCGGCATCCTCTACGGCATCGGCTACGGGGTGGCCCTGCTGATCTCGGCGGCGATCCGCCAGCCCCTGGTCGGCTGGATCTGGTCGGTGCTGGTCGCCAAGGGGCGCGCCGAGTGGCGCGACGACCCCCGGCTGGTCCGCACCTTCACCCAGCTCACCGTGCTCTGGGGCGTGGTCTGGCTGGCCAAGGTCGGGGTGCAGGCCGGGCTCTACCTGGCCCACCAGGACACCGCGCTGGGCGTGGCCCGACTGGCGCTGGGCTACCCGCCGTACGCGCTGCTGCTGCTGTTCACGGTCTGGACGGTCCGCCGGGTGACCCGGCAGGCCGAGCCGCAGCCGCTACCGGGCGCCTGACCCCCGCCCGCCCCACCTCGCGGCGGTCGCCCGAACCACCGGCGGCGGGTCGCCGCCCCCGACCGGCTCAGCCGTTGCCGCGGGTCCGCTCGACGCTGTCCGCACCGAGGATCACCGTGCGGACGTCGTCCTCCACCTCGGCGGTGCACACGAAGATCAGCTCGTCGCCGGCCTCGATCGGGTCGTCCGGGCTGGGCACCAGCACCCGCTTGCCGCGCAGGATCGCCACCAGCGCGGCGTCCCGGGGGATCGGCACGGCGTGGATCGGCTGGCCCACGTAGGGCGCGGTCGGTGGCAGGGTGATCTCGACCAGGTTCGCCTCGCCCTGCCGGAAGGTCATCAGCCGGACCAGGTCGCCGACGGTGACCGCCTCCTCGACCAGCGCGGCCATCACCCGCGGCTTGCTGACCGCCACGTCGACGCCCCACTGCTCGGTGAAGAGCCACTCGTTCTCGGCCCGGTTGACCCGGGCGACCACCCGGGGCACCGCGAACTCGGTCTTGGCCAGCAGCGAGACCACCAGGTTGACCTTGTCGTCACCGGTCGCCGCGACGACCACGTCGCAGCCGGCGACGTTGGCCTCCTCCAGGCTGGTCAGCTCGCAGGCGTCGGCCAGCACCCAGTCGGCGGCGGGGACCCGGTCCGGCCGGAGCATCTTGGGCTGGCGCTCGATCAGCATCACCTGGTGGCCGTTGTCGATCAGCTCCTGGGCGATCGAACGGCCGACGTTGCCGGCGCCGGCGATGGCGATCCGCATGCTCAGAGCCCTCCTTCGGGCGGCGTCGCGGCCACCGCGGTGACCGAGGCGGCGATGTCATCGGTGACCAGCACGTAGAGCTGATCACCCTCCTGCACGACGGTGGAGGCGGTGGGCAGCGTGCCGATGCCGAAGCGGGTGAGGTACGCCACCCGCGCCCCGGCCGCCTCCTCCAACTGGTGCAGCGGCCGCCCGACCCACTCCTTGTGCACCGGCACCTCGATGATCGAGACGGTGCTGGTGGGGTCGCGGAAGATCTCGACGTTTCCCTCGGGGACCAGGTGCCGCAGCATCCGGTCGGCGGTCCACCGGACGGTGGCCACGGTGGGGATGCCGAGCCGCTCGTAGACCTGGGCCCGGCGTTGGTCGTAGATGCGGGCGGCGACCCGGGAGACGCCGAACGTCTCGCGGGCCAGCCGGGCCGAGATGATGTTGGAGTTGTCGCCGCTGGAGACCGCGGCGAAGGCGTCCGCGCGCTCGATGCCGGCCTGGCGCAGCACCTCGCCGTCGAAACCGGCGCCGGTGACGGTGATGCCGGCGAAGTCGGGCCCGAGGCGGCGGAACGCGTCGGCGTCCTGGTCGATCACCGCCACCGAGTGACCCCGGGACTCCAGGCTGTGGGCGAGGGTCGAGCCGACCCGGCCACAGCCCATGATCACGACATGCACGGTGTCCCTCCCAAAGGTGCCGCCCGTCGGCGCCGGTGGCGTCCCTTGCGAGCGTGCCACGTCCGCCGAGCCGACGGGGGACCGACCGTACCCCGCGGTTGCGCGTGGTGGTGATCAGGCACCCCCGACGGGTGGCGCGGGGTGGTCGTACTCTTAGCGCTTGTGGCCAGTCCCACCTCGCTGCTGAAGCGACTCCTCGTCGGTCGACCCTTCCGGTCCGACCGGCTCCAGCACACCCTTCTCCCGAAGCGCATCGCCCTGCCGGTCTTCGCCTCCGACGCCCTCTCCAGCGTCGCGTACGCGCCTGACGAGATCCTGCTGACGCTCTCCATCGCCGGCGCGTCGGCGTACCTCTTCTCCCCGTGGATCGGGCTCGCGGTGGTCGTGGTGATGCTCACCGTGGTGGCCAGCTACCGGCAGAACGTGCACGCGTACCCGTCGGGCGGCGGTGACTACGAGGTGGCCACGGTCAACCTCGGGCCGCGGGCCGGGGTGGCGGTGGCCAGTGCGCTGATGGTCGACTACGTGCTCACCGTCGCGGTGTCGGTCTCCTCCGGGGTGGCCAACCTCGGCTCGGTGCTGCCCTTCGTGAACACCCACAAGGTGCTGATCGCCGTGCTCGCGGTGACGGTGCTCACCGCGATGAACCTGCGGGGCCTGCGCGAGTCGGGCACGGCCTTCGCGATCCCCACCTACGGCTTCATCATCGTGATGGTCGGGATGATCCTCACCGGGCTGGTGCGGGTGTTCGTGCTCGGCCAGGACCTGCGCGCGCCCAGCGCCGACCTGGTGATCCAGGCCGAGCACAGCGTGACCGGGTTCGCCCTGGTCTTCCTGCTGCTGCGCACCTTCTCCTCGGGCTGCGCCGCGCTCACCGGTGTGGAGGCCATCTCCAACGGCGTGCCCGCGTTCAAGGCGCCGAAGAGCCGCAACGCGGCGACCACCCTGCTGCTGCTCGGCACCATCGCGGTCGCCATGCTGGTCGGCATCATCTGGCTCTCCCGGCTGACCCGCCTGCAGTTCGTCGAGGACCCGGGGACGCAGATCCTCTCCGGCCCGGACGGGTACGTGCAGAAGACCGTCACCACCCAGCTCGGCGAGACCGTCTTCGGCAACGGCTCGGTGCTGCTCTACCTGGTCGCCGGGGTGACCGCGCTGATCCTCTTCCTGGCCGCGAACACCGCGTTCAACGGCTTCCCGGTGCTCGGCTCGATCCTGGCCCAGGACCGCTACCTGCCCCGGCAGCTGCACACCCGGGGCGACCGGCTGGCCTTCTCCAACGGCATCGTCTTCCTCGCCGTCTTCGCCATCGTGCTGATCGTCGGCTTCCAGGCCGAGGTGACCCGGCTGATCCAGCTCTACATCGTCGGGGTGTTCGTCTCCTTCACGCTCTCCCAGGCCGGCATGATCCGGCACTGGAACCGGCACCTGCGCCACGAGCGGGACCCGGAGGCACGGCGGCGGATGATCCGGTCCCGGGCGATCAACGGCTTCGGCATGGCGCTGACCGGCACCGTCCTGGTCATCGTGCTGGTCACCAAGTTCCTGCTCGGCGCGTGGATCGCGATCGCCGCGATGGCGGTGATCTACCTGCTGATGCTCGCCATCCGCCGGCACTACGACCGGGTCGCCGCCGAGCTGGAGCCGACCGAGGTCCGGGGTGTGCTGCCCGCCCGCAACCACGCCATCGTGCTGGTCAGCAAGCTGCACCAGCCGACCCTGCGGGCCATCGCGTACGCCCGGGCCACCCGGCCGGACACGCTCACCGCGGTGACGGTGAACGTCGACGAGAAGGACACCCGGCAGCTCCAGGCGGAGTGGGAGCAGCGCGAGCTGCCCGTCCCGCTCACCGTGGTCGACTCGCCGTACCGGGAGATCACCCGGCCGATCCTCAACTTCGTCGCCTCCACCCGCCGGGAGTCGCCCCGCGACGTGGTCACCGTCTTCATCCCCGAGTACGTCGTCGGCCGCTGGTGGGAGAACCTGCTGCACAACCAGAGCGCGCTGCGGCTCAAGGGGCGGCTGCTCTTCGAGCCGGGCGTGATGGTGACCAGCGTGCCCTGGCAGCTCGCCTCGACCGCCAGCAAGAACCTGGACCGGCTCGACGCCACGCTGAGCCGTACCCCGGCCCGCGGGCCCCGGGTGGCCCCGCGGAGCACCCTGCCGCCGAGCGCGCCGCCGGTGGTCCCCGCCCCGTCCGGCGAGAGCGGCCCGTCGACCGGGGAGCGCCCGTGACCTCCGTGGAACGCGAGACCAGTGGCGCCGGAGAGCGGCGCGGACTGGAGGAGGCCGAGCGGGTCGAGTTGACCGTCGGCGCGGTCGCCCCCGGCGGGCACTGCGTGGCCCGGGTCGACGGGCAGGTCGTCTTCGTCCGGCACGCGCTGCCCGGCGAGCGGGTGGTGGCCGAGGTGACCGAGCTGCACAAGGGCTTCGCCCGTGCCGACGCGGTCGAGATTCTGACCGCCTCCCCGGACCGGGTCGAGCCGCCCTGCCCGTACGCGCAGCCGGGCCGCTGCGGCGGCTGCGACCTGCAACACGTCGCGCCCGCCGCCCAACTGGCCTGGAAGACCGCCGTGGTGCGCGAGCAGCTCACCCGCCTGGGCGGGCTCACCGAGGCCGAGGTGGACGCGCTCGGCGGGGCCGTCGAGGCGCTGCCCGGCGGGCCGCTCGGCTGGCGCTCCCGGGTCCGGTACGCCGTCGACGCCGCCGGCCGGGCCGGGCTGCTCAAGCACCGCTCGCACGAGGTCGTCCCGATCGACCGCTGCCTGATCGCCCACCCGGCGATCCGGGAGCTGCCGGTGCTCACCCCGTCGGGTGCGCGCTGGCCGGACGCCGAGGCGGTCGAGACCGTCGCCTCCACCGGCGGGGACGTCAGCGTCGCCACCGTCACCGACGGGGTGGCCACCGGGGTCAGCGGGCCGGAAAGCGTCCGCGAGGTGGCCGCCGGCCGCGACTGGACGCTGCCCGCCGCCGGTTTCTGGCAGGTCCATCCGGCCGCCGCCGACACCCTCGTCGGGGCGGTCCTCGACCTGCTCGACCCGCGTCCCGGCGAGTCAGCCTGGGATCTGTACGGCGGGGCCGGGCTCTTCGCCGCCGCCCTCGCCGGCCGGGTCGGCCCGCAGGCCCGGATCACCCTGGTCGAGTCCTCCGCGCAGGGGGTCGCCGCCGCCCGGGAGAACCTGGCCGACCTGCCCCGGGTGGAGGTGGTCGCCGCCCGGGTGGAGACCGCGCTGGCCCGCCGCCGGGTCACCGGCCCGGTCGACGTGGTGGTGCTCGACCCGCCCCGCTCCGGCGCGGGCGCGCCCGTGGTGCGGGACGTGGTCGCCGCCGGGCCGCGCGCCGTGGCGTACGTGGCCTGCGACCCGGCCGCCTTCGCCCGGGACGTGCGCACCTTCACCGGGCTGGGCTGGCGGCTGGCCGCGCTGCGCGGGTACGACCTGTTCCCGATGACCCAGCACGTGGAGCTGGTCGGCCTGTTCCTGCCGCCGGCCGGGTGACTGGCCTGACCCGATGAAGATCGTCGGGTTGATGTCCGGCCCGGTCACCGGCGCCCGGCGGGCGGCGGTGACCGGGCTCCTGGACCCCGGCCGGGCCGCCGCACGGGGCCACCCCGCCCGCGCCGCCGCGGCGGCTGGTCGTCGACCGGTGAAGCTGGGAGCTGGCCGGGACGATCCACGGCCGAGCTGCGGTGCGGTGGGCGGCCGATAGACTCTTCGGTCATGAGCGTTGAAGAGGACACGGCCAACCACGGTCGGCTGCTGGGCACCGTCCGTGGCCCGCAGGACGTCAAGCGGATGACCGCCGAGCAGCTGGACATCCTCGCCGCCGAGATCCGGGACTTCCTGATCGCCAAGGTCTCCCGCACCGGCGGGCACATCGGCCCCAACCTCGGTGTGGTGGAGCTGACCCTGGCGATGCACCGGGTCTTCGACTCCCCGCGGGACCGGCTCCTGTTCGACACCGGCCACCAGGCCTACGTGCACAAGATCATCACCGGCCGGCAGGACGGCTTCGACAAGCTCCGCCAGCGCGGTGGCCTCTCCGGCTACCCCAGCCAGGCCGAGAGCGAGCACGACCTGATCGAGAACTCGCACGCCTCCACCGCCCTGTCGTACGCCGACGGGCTGGCCAAGGCGCACGCCCTGCGCGGCGAGCAGCGCAGCGTGGTCGCCGTGGTCGGTGACGGCGCGCTGACCGGCGGCATGTGCTGGGAGGCGCTGAACAACATCGCCACCGCCGGCAACCCGCTCGTCATCGTGGTGAACGACAACGGCCGGTCGTACTCGCCGACCATCGGCGGCCTCGCCGACCACCTCTCCTCGCTGCGGCTCAACCCCGGCTACGAGAAGGTCCTGGACACCGTCAAGGACGCCCTCGGCTCCACCCCGCTGGTCGGCAAGCCGATGTACGAGGTGCTGCACGCGGTCAAGAAGGGCATCAAGGACGCGGTCGCCCCGCAGGCGATGTTCGAGGACCTCGGCATCAAGTACGTCGGCCCGGTCGACGGGCACGACATCGCCGCGGTCGAGTCGTCGCTGCGCGCGGCGAAGAACTTCGGCGGCCCGGTGATCGTGCACGCGGTCACCCGCAAGGGCTACGGCTACCGCCCGGCCGAGGAGGACGAGGCGGACTGCCTGCACGGCCCCAGCGCCTTCGACGTCGAGACGGGCCAGTTGGTCGCCGCGCCCTCGGTGAAGTGGACCCACGTCTTCGCCGACGAGTTGGTCAAGATCGCCGACGCGCGGCCGGACGTGGTCGGCATCACCGCCGCGATGGCCGAGCCGACCGGGATCGCCAAGCTGGCCCGCAAGCACCCGAACCGGGTGTACGACGTGGGCATCGCCGAGCAGCACGCCGCCACCTCGGCCGCCGGCCTGGCGATGGGTGGGCTGCACCCGGTGGTGGCGGTCTACGCGACCTTCCTCAACCGTGCCTTCGACCAGGTCCTGCTGGACGTGGCGATGCACAAGCTGCCGGTGACCTTCGTGCTGGACCGGGCCGGCATCACCGGCCCGGACGGGCCGAGCCACTACGGCATCTGGGACATGTCCGTCTTCGGCGTGGTGCCCGGCCTGCGGATCGCCGCACCCCGGGACGCCGGCAGCCTCCGCGAGGAGCTGCGCGAGGCGGTCGCCGTCGACGACGGCCCGACCATCCTCCGCTTCCCGACCGGCACCGTGGCCGCCGACCTGCCGGCCGTACGTCGGGTCGGCACGGTCGACGTGCTGGCCGAGTCGGCGCGTACCGACGTGCTGCTGGTCGCGGTCGGCTCCTTCGGGCAGCTCGGCATGGAGGTCGCCGCCCGCCTCGCCGAGCAGGGCTACGGCGTGACCGTGGTCGACCCGCGTTGGGTGCGCCCGGTCCCGGCCGAACTGGTCGAGTTGGCCGCCGGGCACCGGCTCGTAGTCACCGTCGAGGACGGCGTCCGGGTCGGCGGCGTCGGTGACGCGCTCGCCCAGGCGATGCGGGACACCGACGTCCGGGTGCCGCTGCGCGACCTCGGCGTGCCCGCCGACTGGCACCCGCACGGCACCCGCGCGCAGATCCTCGGCGACCTGCGGCTGACCGCGCAGGACGTGGCGCGGGACGTCACCGGCTGGATCTCCGGCCTGGACGAGCAGCCGGTGGAGCAGGTCCGGCTGCAGGCCAGCGAGGCCAGCTCCAACTGACGCACCCCGACGGGCGGTCCCGGAGTTCCGGGACCGCCCGTCGCCGCGTGCTCTCCCGCCGGGCGTCCGAGGACGTGCGAACGTACCGGGTGGGACCGGACGGGCGGGCGTGGGGGTGGGTCAGCGGCCGCCGACGGAGCGGTAGTAGGTCTTCTCCGCGCCGGCCAGGCTGAAGGTCTGCTTCGCGTCCGGCATCGGCACCACCGCCAGGCCGGGGCGGTCCACCAGCCGGGGGGTGCCCGGCGGCACCGAGAGCGAGGCGTCCCGGTTGCCCCGCCAGGTCAGCACCACCAGCGGCTGCCCGGGCACCGGCAGCACGTACGTCTGCAGGGGGTTGGACCGGTCGGCCGGGGAGACCACCGGGGCGCCACCGTCGGCGGGGCGGTAGACCACCGCGGTCATCGTGCCGGCGTCCGTCTCCCAGGTCAGCTGCTCCAGGTCGCCCGGGTCGCCGCCGCCCAGCGCCATCTCGCCGATCGCCCGGACGGTCACCTTCTCCATCGGCCACGACTCCGGGACGGAGCGGGGCGCATCCCGGTCGCCGATCCGGCGCGGAATGCTCCCGAAGGGGCCCCGCTCGTCGGCGAGCACGCAGGTGTCCAGCCCGTCCAGCGCCCGGCGGCCGGAGCCGGTCTCGTCCCGGACCAGCGGGTAGCGGGGGGCGGCGGTGGCGGCGCCGAGGTCGAGCAGGCGCTCGGCGGCGCGGCCGCGCGGCAGCGACTCGGTGGCCCGCAGCGACGCGGTGACCGGCACCGCCGCGCAGGCCGGCACGTCGACCGGGCGGCTCAGCCCGTCGGCGAGCACCAACGCCCGGCCGTTCGGCCCGAGCAGGCGCTCCACCCGGCCGGAGGCGAGGTAGCGCCGGCCGTCGGCCACCTGCACCGGCAGGACGTCGGCGTAGGCGAGGTAGCCGGGGTCGCTGTACTCGCTGGCCCGGGTGACCGCGTACCGACCGCCGTCGCCGGTGAGCTGGAGCAGCCAGGACGCGCCCTCGCCGGGCACGTCGGCCGCGACCAGGGCCAGCGGGGCGCCGTCGACCTCACCGGACCAGAGAATGCCGGAGGAGGGCAGGTGGGCCCGGTCGTCGATCGGCGACCGCCAGGCGCGTACCGCCTCGGTCACCGCCCTCGTCGCGGCGGCGTCCCCGGCGAGCGAGCCGCGCGGCGGCCAGACCGGCAGGGTGCCGTCCAGGCTGTCGTAGCCGACCCGCAGCTCGCGGGCCGAACGGTCGGCGACCGGGCCGCAGGCGGTCAGGGCCAGCACCATGGTGAGCAGTGCGCTGGCCGTCGTGCCGCGGCGGCGGACTGAAACCACCTGGGCGCCCTCCGATCGCGTCGCCGTCGTCCGTGGAAAGCCCACATGGTACGCAACCGTCGGCAAGCGCTTCGCAGGCCTGTCCGCCGGCCACAAGGGACAGCAGCATGAATTCCGGACCATTCTTCGGCTCCGGTAGACTCCGCCGACTGTGACGTCTGTCGAGCCCCGTGGCGCCTCCGCACTGGACCCCGACGCCCTCACGGGCTCCGCCCGCGGCGCCACGGCGACCGCGACGGCCCCCCCGGCACCGGTCTTCGACACACCGCCGGTGGACGCGCCGGCTCCGGCCCGGACAGCGCCGGCCGTCGACGCGCCGACGAAGGGCGTACCCGGAAAGCGGCCGGCGACCGAGGGCGTACCCGGGACGCGACCGGCGCCGGTGGACCGCGCCGGCGCGGCGGCGCCCGCGCGGCGTCGGCGGTGGCGCTGGACACCCCGGCGCAAGGACCTCGCCGTCTACGGGATCTTCCTGCTCGTCGCGCTCTGGGTGACCAGCCAGCTCTGGGTCGACCCGGCCGGCCGGGTCGCCGCGCTCTACAGCAGCGACCCCGCCCAGGTGCAGTTCTTCCTCGCCCACTCGGTCCGCGTGGTGCTGCACGGCGAGTTCCCGTTCTTCACCGACCAGTTCAACTACCCCGACGGCGTCAACCTGATGGCCAACACGGCGGTGCTGGCGCTGGGCATCCCGATGGTGCCGGTCACCCTGCTCTTCGGGCCGGCCGTGTCGTTCGTGTCGCTGGTCACCCTCGGCCTCGCCGGCACCGCCGCCGGCTGGTACCACGTGTTCTCCCGGCACCTGGTCCGCCGGCGGCTGGCCGCCGCGGTGGGCGCCTGGTTCTGCGGGTTCTCACCGGCGATGCTCTCGCACGCCAACTGGCACCCCAACATCATCTCCCAGTTCCTGCTGCCGTTCATCGTCTGGCGGGTGATGGTGCTGACCCGCTCCACCCGGCCGGTGCGCGACGGCGTGCTGCTGGCCCTGCTGGTCACCGCGCAGGCGTTCGTCAACGAGGAGATCCTGCTCTTCACCGCGCTGGCCTGCGGCGTCTTCCTGGCCGCGATGGTGGCGCAGCGGCCCGCGCTGTGGTCGGCGGCCTGGCGTCCCCTCGCCAAGGGGCTGCCGGTCTGCACGGTGGTGGCGGGCGGGCTGCTGGCGTACCCGCTCCACATCCAGTTCGCCGGGCCGATGGCGTACCACGGGCTCAGCGACGCGGTCCGCGACTACGGCAACGACATCGCCGCGTTCTTCGCCCCCGGCTCGCCGACCTTCGGCGGCAACGAGCGGGCGAACGTCAACCTGGCCCCGAACTACTCCGAGGAGAACGCCTTCTTCGGCTGGAGCCTGTCGCTGCTCGCGGTCGGCATCGTGGTCTGGCTGCGCCGCGAGGTGCTGGTCCGGGCGCTCGCCGCGACCGGGTTCTTCTTCGCCGTGCTCTCCCTCGGCGAGCGGGTGTCCTGGTGGGACCGGGACCTCTTCACCGGCCCGTGGGACCTGCTGGTCCGGCTGCCGCTGCTCGACGCGGTGGTGCCGACCCGGTTCGCCCTGATCACCAGCGTGGTGATCGGCATGCTGCTGGCGCTGGCCGTGCAGCGGGCCTGGACGCTGCGCGGCGCCGAGTGGCGGCACGCGAAGACGGTCACCGTCGCCGCGCTGGTGCTCGCACTGCTGCCGATCGTGCCGATGCCGTTGCAGGTGACGTCCCGCCCGCCCGTACCGACCTTCATCACCGCCGACCGCTGGCGGCAGTACGTCGGCCCGGACCAGACCCTGGTGCCGGTGCCCGTGCCGAGCATGGGCAACACGCACGGGATGCGGTGGGCCGCCTCCACCAACCTCGACTTCAAGATCCCCGGCGGCTACTTCCTCGCTCCGCGTAACGGCAACACCGGCGACCCGGGCCGCTTCGGTGGCCGGCCCAGCGGCATCGGCGCGCTGCTCGACGAGGTCGCCACCACCGGGCGTACGCCCAAACTCGACGACCGGCAGCGCCGCCGCTGCCTGGACGAGCTGCGCCACTGGAACGCCGCGGTCATGGTGCTGCCGGTGCACCACCAGCACGCCGAGCCGCTGCGGCGCACCGTCGAACAGTTGGTCGGCCCCGGGAAGCGGGAGCTGGACGTCTGGGTGTGGGACGTCCGGCCGCTGACCGCCCGTACCGCCTGAGGCCCCGCCCGCGGCCGGACCGTTCCCGCCCGGCCATTCCCGGAGCCCGCCGGTCGGGCCGCCGGCCGGTGCGCGCGCAGCCCTGCTGCGCGCGCCCGAGGTCCCGGCGGCCAACCGGGTCGCCGGGGAGCAGGTAGTAGTGGGTTGCTTTCCTTTCTAGAGCTGTCCATAATTGACTGTTGTGGGTAGTGTGTATCGGATCGGCGAGTTTGCCAAGCGGGTGGGCCGTTCGGTGAGTACGGTGCGTCGGTGGGAGGCGGAGGGTCGGATCGTGGCCCGTCGTCTGCCGTCGGGGCAGCGGTATTTCGACGATTCGGATGTGCGTAGGGTGCTGCGGCCGGGTTTCGACGCCGGGCGGCGGAAGGTTGTGGTGTACTGCCGGGTCTCGTCGTCGGGTCAGAGGTCGGATTTGGCCTCGCAGGTGGCGGCGATGCAGCAGTTCTGCCTGGCTCGTGGTCTGGCCGTGGATGAGTGGGTCAGCGAGGTCGGCGGCGGGATGGACCTGCGGCGGGAGAAGTTCCTGGCGTTGATGGACGCTGTCGACCGGGGTGAGGTCGCCACGTTGGTGGTGGCGCACAAGGACCGGTTGGCCCGGTTCGGCTTCGACTTCCTGGAGCACGTGGCGGCCCGCAACGGCTGCGAGATCATCGTCGCCAACCAGGAGTCACTGTCCCCACAGCAGGAACTGGTGGAGGATTTGGTGGCCATCGTGCACGCCTTCTCCGGTCGGCTGTACGGTCTGCGCCGCTACGAGAAGGAACTCGAAGGGGCGGACTTGACCGTGGAGGGCGGCCGGTGAAGGTCACCCGGATTGCTTACTCGGCCCGGCTGAATCCGGGCAAGTACGCCGCCCTGGTGGAGCAGGCCCGTCGGTTGGGTCGGGTGCGTAGCGAGGTGTGGCAGCGTTACGGCTCGATCGCCGGTGTCGGGTCCGGGCTGCGGGATCGGCAGGTGCGGGACCGGTGGCTGGCTGACGGCACACACGCGTTGTTTGGTGTGCTGGCGAATGCGTGGAAGGAAACCGTCCGCGACGCGATGGCCGACATCGCGGCGAACCTGGCGGCGGCGAAGGTCGAGGTGCATCGGGCGATCGGTCGGCGTACCAAGGATCCGCTCGAGCGCAAGCGGATGTTCACGGCGTTGCGGGCGGACCAGTGGGCCGGTGACCCGTTCCTGGCTCGGCAGATGCGCAAGCATTGGAAGCGGGGACGCAACCGCACGGATGATCAGATCGTGGTGCGCGCCGACAAGTACAACACCGCCGTCGATGGGCGGGGCCGGTTGTGGCTGGCGGTCCCCGGTCTCGAGCCCCGCAAGATGGTCAGGATCCCGCTGTCCACGACGGTCGCGCCGACGGGTACCTTGCGGCTGATCCTGCGCGGCGGCCGGGTCGAGGTGCACTACCAGATCGACGCATCACAGATGAGGTCGTCGCAGCGGCCGTGCGGCGACCGGACGATCGGCGTGGACAAGGGCTACACCGAAGCCCTCACTGACTCCGACGGCGCCCCCCACGGCTGCAACCTCGGCGTACTGTTGGCCAGCGAGTCGGACCGGTTGAAGGAACGTAACCGGCGGCGGGCGAAGCTGCGCTCGGTCGCGAACACCGCCGCCCTGTGTGGCGATCACGCGAAAGCGCACCGGATCAAGGTCAACAACCTCGGCACGGTAAAGCGGGATCGGCAGGCGGCCCGGCACCGGGCGCGGGTGCGCACGGAGATCTTCACCGCAGTGCACGAGGTCGTGAACAAGGCCACCACCGTGATCGCCGAAGACCTGACCAAACGCTTCACCGGCCGCAAAAAGCTTCCTAAGAACATCAACCGGCGTCTCGCCGCGTGGACCAAAGGAGTCACCGCCGAGGCCCTGAAAAGCGTGTCGGAGCGTAGAGGTTCTGCGCTCGTTCCCGTCAACGCCGCCTACACCTCACAAACCTGTCACCGCTGCGGCCGGTTCGGCCGACGCAGCGGGGACCGGTTTCACTGCACCGGGTGCGGGGTGGTGTGGCAGGCCGACGTGAACGCCGCGATCAACATCCTGCACCGAGCCGGCGATCCCGACATCGCCCTGCACACCCCATACCACAGGGTGAAGCAGATCCTGCAGGACCGGACCGATCGCCACCGGACCAGACTGCCGGTCCAGGACTCCAGCCCAGCCACCCCTGGACGGAGAGCGAACCATCCGAACCGCTCAGCTATGAGCAAGGAGTAGGAAGCAGGGTGTGCGGTCAGCCGACCAGCGGGCGGACGTCCCAGAGCCACACGTCGTCGACCCGCTGCGCCGGCCCGACCAGGCCGGTCACCAGCTCGCGCAGCACCGCCTCGCGCGGGTGGGCGCCGAGCACCACCACCGAGGCCTTCCAGTAGCGCAGGTCCTCGACCGCCTGGCGGCGGTTCTCCTCGGTCAGCGCGGGGACCGTGCCGGTGTCCATGGTGGAGTAGATCAGGGTGCTGGTGGGCCGGTTCGGCGCGCCGAAGGCGCCCGCACCGTCCAGGTTGGGCCCGATGAAGTAGCCGCCCGGCACTGGGAACTCGTGCCCGGTCAGCACGCTCCAGCGCAGGGTGGGCAGGCCGTGCACGTTGCTCGGGATCGGCACCGGCACCAGGGTCCGTCCCGCCGGGACGTACGGGCGCCAGCCGCCGGCGGTGATGAAGTGCGGCGGCGGGTCCACCGGCTGTGCCGGCAGCGGGCGCGGGAACAGCGGCAGCACGGCGAGCGTGACCGCCGCGTACCCGGCCGGCCCTACCCAGCGCCGCCGGGCCCGCGTGGCGGTGGTCGCCGCCGGGCCGACGTCGTCGGCCGCCGGGCGGGGCGCCGGGATCAGGGCGCGGCCGTGGCGCGCCGCCGCGTCCCAGCCGAGCGCGAGCAGGACGCCGACCGCCGCCGTCACCACCAGGGCGAGCCGGGTCGGCATCATCATCTCCACCAGCGGCAGGTCGTCCGGGATGTACGCCCACGGGCCGTCGACCGCGGTCTCCACGCCGTCGAAACGCACCTTCGGGCCGATCGCGGCGACGGTGAATACCAGCACCAGCACGCCGGCGAGCCGGGTCGGCAGCGAGCGACGCCAGAGCAGCACCAGGGCGACCAGCGCCACCAGCACCAGCGGCCAGCCGAACCAGGTGTTCTGTTCGGTCAGGCCGATGGTCTTCTCCACCGCCTCGTCACCGGCCACGGTGTCCCGGGGGAAGGTGACGAAGGCCATCAGGTCCTCGCCCCAGTTGTGGAACACTCCGCCCTGCAGGCCCCGGTAGGACTGCGGGCCGTTGAACTGGTACCAGATGGGGTAGGCGGTCAGCAGCAGGGCCAGCCCGCCGCCGAGGCCGAGCGCGGCCAGGAAACCGCCCGCCCGGGCCCGGGCCGCGCGGGGCCGCTGCACCGCGTACGCCAGCACCACCACCAGGCAGGCCAGCGCGGTGAGCAGCAGCATCTCCTCGTTGAGGAAGATCTGGTACGCCACCAGCAGCCCCAGCACGACCCCGTCGCGCCGCCACCGGCCCGGCTCGCCGAGACGCAGCACCCGGGCCACGATCACCGGCAGCAGGAAGTTGGAGACGAAGTTCGGCTGCCCGTTGGCGTGGTGCACGATGCCCGGCGCGAAGCCGAGGAAGGCGCCGCCGACGAAGGCCGCCGCGCGCGAGCGCACCAGATGGCGCGACAGCATCCAGTACGAGGTGGCCGCGGTCGCGGCGAGCGCGCCACCCAGGTAGAGCGCGTACGTCACCTGTGGACCGAAGAGGAGGGTGACCGGTGCCAGCGGCAGGGTCATGCCCAGCAGCGAGGTGTTGGCCATCATGTTCACCCCGTCGGGGGCGTTCTGCCGGGCGCTGAACAGCGGGTTCTCCAGGTGCCGCACCGAGTACGCGCCGTGCTGGAAGAGCCACTCGAACCAGCTGTGGTCGGTCGGCAGGTGCGACGAGACCCGGTGCTGCACGTCCACCCAGTAGTTCAGGCACACGAAAACGCCGAGCAGCACATAGGCTCCGATGGCCAGGACGTCGGCCCGGTTGGGGCGCCGACGCGGCCGCCGTGTCGGGTCGGCCGCGACGGGCTCGACCGCGTCTGGCGCGGACGTCGGGTTCAGCGAGGGGTCTACCACCGGCACAGCCACGACGGGCCATCGTACAGGCGGTGCTGGGTGGCATCTGCCGGGCCGGTGGGGCGTCCCCAGGGCGCGCCGAGGGCCGGTGGGCGGCGGGCGGTGGGAGGACGGGCGTGGCGCTCATCGATCTGGGGGACGTCCGCGAGGAGGCCGGGCCCGAGCCGATCCGACGTCCGCCGCGCGCCGTCGGGCGGCCGGCGAGGGTGGCGGCAGCACTCGTGCTCACCCTCGTCTCGCTGGGCGGGGCCGCCCCGGCGGCGCGGCCGACCAGCTTCACCGTTCCGGCCCGGCCCACCACCACGGCCTTCGTGCAGGACGACCGGCTGTTCCTGATGGAGCCGGCGGACGCCCCGGCCGGGCGGGGCGGGCAGTTGACCGCGTACGCCGTGCCGGCGGCGGGGAAGGGCCCGATCGCCCCGCTGTGGCGGGCGTCGCTGCCGGCCGCCCGTCCCGACGGGGTGGTCTTCGTCCAGGGCGACCTGGTGGTGGTCACCGGCGGTTCGTTCGCGGACGGGCCGCGCCGCACCGTCGCCTTCGACCTCGGCACGGGGCGGCTGCGCTGGCAACGGCCGGGGGACGCGGTGCCCGCCGGACCGGACCTGCTCGTCCTCGACCGGGACGGGGAGGAGCCCGGCACGGCCAGCTCCGTCGACCCGGCCACCGGCCGGGCCCGCTGGTCGGTGCCGGCGCCGGCGGACGTGACCAGCTACCGCCACCGCGCCGACGGGATCGACCGGCTCGTGGTCAGCCCCTCCTCCGGGCAGGTCGAGGTCTGGGACGTCCGCAGCGGGGCGCGGCTGCGCAGCGCGGACGTCCGCCCCGGCGAACTGCCCGTCTACCACTGGACGCAGCCGGTCGACGACCTGCTGCTGATGGTCCGGGACAACGCCGCCCTGGTCACCGCGTACGGGCTGGACGGGCTGGACCGCCGCTGGGAGATCCGGCTGGGGCTGGTGGCGTACTTCCGCGCCTGCGGGCCGCTGCTCTGCGCGTACGGGCAGACCGGCGGCATGTGGGCGCTCGACCCGGCCACCGGGGCCGTCCGGTGGCGGGCCACCCGCTGGCACATGGCGCTGACCGAGCAGGACGGTCGGCTGCTGGTCGCCGCCCCGGGCGCCGACGGGCAGGACTCCTTCGCCGTCCTCGACACGGCCACCGGCCGGCTCGTCGCCGACCTGGGCACCTGGAACCTGGCCGGCGGGTATCCGCCCGACGGCCGGCTGATCGCGGTGCGGCCCGCCGGCGACGACCGGCTGCTCGTCGCCGAACTGGACGTCACCAACGGCCGGGCTCGCCCCCTCGACGTGCTCGCCGGGGTCGCCGGCGACTGCCGGGCCGGCACGCGACTGCTGGTTTGCCGCCGGGGCGACGGCGCCTACGGGGTGTGGCGGTTGGACCGGTGAGCGTCATCGACCTGGGCGAGCTGAGCCGGACCGCCGAGCCGGTCCGGCCGTCGCGACCGCCCCGGCCGGTCGGCCGCCCGCTGCCCGTCGCGCTGGTCGCGCTGCTGGCCCTGCTGAGCCTGGCCGGGGCGGCGCCCGGGCCGCCGCGGCCCGCCCGGCTGGCCGTGCCGGCCATCGCCGAGACCGGTCCCCTCGTCGCCGGCGACCTGCTCGTCCTCCCCGTGCCGATCACCACCGCGTCGGGGACGCTGCGGGAGCTCACCGCCGTGGGGCTCGCGGACGGGCGGATCCGGTGGCGGTCACCGCTGCCCGTCGGGCACCAACCGGTCGTGCTGGCCGAGGTGGGTGGGGACGTGGTGGTCACCGCCGACCCGGGCGGTGAGCCGGTGTCCGCGGTGCTCGACCGGGCCAGCGGGCGGGTGCGGTGGCGCCAGGCCGGCGTCGCGGTGCCGACCGGTGACGGCGGACTGCTGCTGGAGGACGCGGAGCCCGACCGCATCGCCGTGCGGGGCGTGGACGTCGGCTCCGGGGCGACCCGCTGGTCGGCCGTCATCGGCCCGGGCACGATCGGTTACCGCCATGACGACCGGGGGATCACGCAGATCGTGCTGGTTACCCACTCCGGCCGGGTCGAGGTGCGGGACCGGGACACGGGCCGGCTGGCGGTGGCCTTCCGGGTCCCGCCGGCGCGCGGCTCCGTCCACGACACCACGCGGGTCGCCGGCGACATGCTGCTGATCGACGGTGACCAGGGCCAGCTCGCCGGCTACGGCCTCGACACCGGGAGCCTGCGCTGGCAGGTGCCGTTCGACCCGGACACCTCCTTCGCCCAGGCCTGCGGCGACGCGATCTGCGTGGGGCAGCCGCCCGGGGTCCGGGTATACGACCCGGCCACCGGGCGGCTGCGCTGGGTCGACGACCGGTGGTACCCCGCTTGGCTGGTCGACGGCCGCCTGCTGGCGGTCAGCTACGACGGGGAACGGGAGAGCTTCGGGCTGCTCGACCCCGCCACCGGTCGGGTGCTCGCCGCGCTGGGGCCGTGGCAGCTGGTCGCCTCGAAGGTGTCGGGCGGGCGGCTGGTCGAGCGACCACTGCTGGTGACCCGTGCGGTCTCCGGCGGCCGGCAGCTCCTGGGCGAGCTGGACGTCGGCACCGGCGAGGTGCGGGCCCGCGACGTGCTGCCCGGCGGCTGGGAGCTCTGCTCACACCGGGGGCGCACCCTCGTCTGCCGGCGCTCGAACGGGGAATTCGGGGTGTGGCGGCTCGGCGGCTGATCACCAGTTCGGCTGGGCGGGCGGCGCGGGCAGCGGCACCGACGCCGGGTGGATCACGTACGCCGCCCCGCCGCTGCCGTCCTGCCAGGCCGCCTCGAACCGGGCCCGGTCCACGGTCCGGCGCACCGACCCGTCGTCCGGGGCGTACGGGTCGTTGAGCACGGGATCGCCGGCGTCGGTGAAGCCGGCCAGCACCATCAGGTGTCCACGGGTGTCGTAGTCCAGCCCGGGCACCTCGCCGGAGTGGAACGCCGCGGAGACCACCAGCGGTACGCCGGCGGCCACGAACGCCTCCGCCTCGGCCAGTGAGCGCAGCCGGGTGACGAACGCCTCCACCCCGTGCAGTCCGGCGTACGCGGTGTTGAACGCCCAGTTGCCGGCCCCCGCGTACGCGTGGTCGTAGCAGTGCCGGGCGGCGTGCACCACCACCGGGCGTGGGCCGGGCGGCTCGACCCAGGCGTACCGGTCGGGTGCCGGCCCGGCGCTCCAGAAGGCGAGCACCATGGAGGTGCAGGTGGGGCTGCACCAGGAGTCCCCGCCACCGCCCCAGCGCGACTCGCCCCCGGCGTGCCGGCGCTGGGAGTAGCGCGGCACGTCCAGCACCACGCCCCGCGCGCTCACCGCGCCCGCTGCCGGCCCGTCGGCCGGCGTGCCGGTCGGCCCGTCGGCCCCGCGCGCCGGCCCGGAGGCGACCGCGCCGACCGTGCGCAGCACCGGGCTGGTCGCCGCGTCCGCCGGGCGCAGCAGGGTCACCCGGACCTGCCAGCCGGTCACCGTGGCCTCCCCGACCACCAGCGTGTCGGTGTCCACCCGGGCGTCGGGGTCGCGCTGCCCCGGCACCGAGGCACGCCGTACCGTCTCCTCGCCCTCTGCCCAGCGGGCCAGCACGTACCAGCCGGTGGCCGGGGCGTCCGCGTGCCAGCCGCGCAGTTCCACCTCGATCCAGCAGCCCGGCGGCGTCCGCGCCGTCCAGGAGGGCACCGCCTCGCGGACGGCGAAGCCGGCCGGCACCGGGGGAGAGGTCCAGCTCCCGGCCTGGTACGTCCCGCCGTCGTGCTCCCGCCGGTCGACCGGGTCGGCCAGCTCCAGCCCTCCGGCGGTCGCCCGCACGCCCACGCCGGTGCCGAGGCGCGCGTCGACGGCGAGGCGGAAGCCCCGGTAGGCGATGTCCCGCCCGGTCGGTGTCGCGGTCACGGCCCTCCCCTGCGTAGATCAGCGCCGAAAGCATCCCGTACGCCGGAGGTTTCCTGCAACGCAGGCGGCCGCCGATGCCGGTTTGGCGGCCGGCACTAGGTTGTCGAGCAGGTCGGCGAGGAGGTCGGGATGCGGGTGCTGGTGGTCGAGGACGAGCGGAACCTCGCCGACGCGATCGCGCGTGGGCTGCGCAAGCGCGGCATGGCGGTCGACGTGGCGTACGACGGGGACGCCGGCCACGAGGCCGCCTTTGTCACCCGGTACGACGTGGTGGTCCTCGACCGGGACCTGCCCGGCGTGCACGGCGACCAGATCTGCGCCGACCTGGCCGCGTCCGGCACCCTGACCCGGGTGCTGATGCTGACCGCCAGCGACAGCGTCGCCGACCGGGTGGAGGGGCTCGGCCTCGGCGCCGACGACTACCTGCCCAAGCCGTTCGCCTTCGACGAACTGGTCGCCCGGGTGCAGGCGCTCGGCCGGCGGGCCACCCCGGCCGCCCCGCCGGTGCTGGAGGTGGGCGACGTGGTGATCGACCCGGCCCGCCGGGTGGTCACCCGGGGCGGATCGCCGGTCGACCTGACCAACAAGGAGTTCGGCGTCCTCTGCGAGCTGGTCAAGGCGCGCGGCGCGGTGGTCTCCAGCGAGGAGTTGCTGGAACGGGTCTGGGACGCCAACACCGACCCCTTCACCACCATCGTCCGGGTCACCGTGATGACCCTGCGCAAGAAGCTCGGCGACCCACCGCTGATCGAGACGGTCGTCGGCGCCGGCTACCGGACCGCTGAGGTGGCGGTGTGAGCGCGAGGAGTGAGCCGGGTTTGCGGGCCCCGCAGTCGCGAACTGAGGTGGCGGTGTGAGCGCGAGGAGTGAGCCGGGTTTGCGGGCCCCGCAGTCGCGAACTGAGGTGGCGGTGTGAGCGCGAGGAGTGAGCCGGGTT
>NZ_JBFALG010000021.1:0-39511 GCF_040656135.1 Micromonospora sp. NPDC050200 | reverse complement strand
GGTTTGCGAGCCCCGCAGTCGCGAACTGAGGTGGCGGCGTGACCCGGCGGCTGCGTCCCACCCTGCGGCTGCGGCTGACCCTGCTGAACGGGGTGCTGCTGGTCGGCGCCGGGGCGATCCTGGTGGTGCTGGCCTGGCTGCTGGTCCGCGACGCGCTGCGCCCGAGCGACGAGCTGCGGCCCGGCACCACCGTGCTGCTGGCCGACGGCAGGTCGCTGGACGCCGCCGTCTGGCAGCGCCAGTTGGTCGACGCCGCCTCGCAGGAACTGCTCGTCAAGGGTCTCGTCGCGCTGCTGGCGATCAGCGTGGTCGGGGTGGCCGGGGCGTACCTGGTGGCCGGCCGGGCGCTGCGCCCGTTGCACCAGGTCACCGCCACCGCGCAGCGGCTCGGCGAGGCCACCCTCGACCAGCGGATCGGCTGGTCCGGGGCGGACGACGAGGTGGCCGAGCTGGCCCGCACGTTCGACGCGATGTTGGACCGGATAGCGGGCGCGTTCGAGTCGCAGAAACGCTTCGTGGCCAACGCCTCCCACGAGCTGCGCACGCCGCTGGCGGTGATGCGTACCGAGATCGACGTGACGCTCAGCGACGACGAGGCGGACGCCGCCGAGTACCGCCGGATGGCCACCGTGGTGCGCGACGCCTCGGAGCGGGCCAACGGACTGGTGGACGCGCTGCTGGTGCTGGCCCGCAGCGAGGCGCAGACCGGCCGGCGGCTGGCCCGCCGCACCGAGTGCGACCTCGCCACCGGTACGGCCAACGCCCTGTCGGCGATGGCCCGGGAGGTGGAGCGGATCGGGCTGCGGGTGCAGACCTCGCTGCGGCAGGCCCCGGTGGTCGGCGACCCCGGGCTGCTGGACCGGCTGGCCGGCAACCTGATCGAGAACGCGGTCCGCTACAACCACCTGCACGGCCGGCTCTGGGTGTGCACCGAGACCGACGGGCGGACCTCCCGGCTGGTGGTGGGGAACACCGGGTTCGAGGTGGACCAGGCCGACGTGCCGGGGCTGTTCGAGCCGTTCCGGCGGGGCGGGCGGGAGCGGACCGGCGCACGGGGCTCCGGGCTGGGGCTCTCCATCGTCCGGGCGGTCTGCGAGGCGCACGGCGGCACCGTGACGGTGCTCGCCCGCTCCGGCGGCGGCCTGGAGGTGACCGTGGCGCTGCCGGCCGCCGACGCCGAGGGTCGCTGACCGCGGCCCGCCCCGGCGCCGTCGCGTCGGCCGTCCGCTCCGAGCCGCACCGGAGGCGGTGACGGCGGCCGGGCCCGCCGCCCGTACGCTGCCCGGGTGCTCGCCGCCTTCGTACCGATCTGGGTGCTCACCGGGCTCGGCTGGGTGACCGGACGGCGCCGGCTGCTGGGCGGGGAGGCCGAGCGGGTGCTCGGCGGCTTCGTCTTCCACCTGGCGATGCCCGCCGCGCTCTTCACCGCGCTGTCCCGGACCCGGCTGGACGTGCACCCGCCCGCCCTCGGCGCCTTCGCGGCGAGCACCGCCGCCGTCATGGCGCTGGCGTTCGGCGTGTGCGCGATGGGACGCCGCCGCAGGGGCGGCGAGGCGACGATCGGGGCGATGGCGGCGGGGTACGTCAACTCGGCCAACCTCGGCATCCCGGTGGCGCTCCAGGTCCTGGGCGACGCCACCTTCCTCACCGGGGTGCTGCTCTTCCAGGTGCTGGTGGTCACCCCGGTGATCCTGGTCCTGCTGGACCGGTCCGCCGGGCGGGAGTGGCGGCCTGTGCGGCTGCTGACCCTGCCGCTGCGCAACCCGGTGATCGCGGGGCCGGCCCTCGGCGCCGCATGCGCGGCCCTGCACTGGCGGCCGCCGGACGTGGTCGGCGCGCCGCTCGCCCTGCTCGGCGCCGCCGCCGTGCCGACCGCGCTGGTCGCGCTCGGGCTCTCGCTCACCGGCGGGGCGCGTGCCGGCGACGGGCCGCACCCCGGCGCGGGGCCGGGCCCGGGCGACGGACCGCACCCCGGCGCCGGGCCGGGCGCCCGTGTCCCGGACAGCGGCGACGCCCCGGACACCGGTGGCGCGTCGCGTGTCGGCGGCGGGGCCGCCGAGGTGGCGCTGCTCTCCGGCCTGAAGCTGCTGGTCCAGCCGGTGGTCGCCTGGTCGGTCGGCCGGGTCGTCGGCGTCACGGGGGCGGACCTGCTGGCCCTGGTGGTCTGCGCCGCGCTGCCCACCGCGCAGAACACCTACCTCTTCGCCCGCGAGTACGGCCGGGCCGAGGCGGTGGCCCGGGAGACGGTGGTGGTGACCACCGCCTGCTCGATGGGCACCCTGGCGGTGATCGGCGCGCTGCTGGGCTGAACGGGGTTGCCGGTGCCGGGCCGGGATGGCAAGATCGTCGCGTCAGCTCGACGGGCGAGAGGGGGTGCGCAGATGTCCATCACGACCATTGCCGCGCCCCACCCCGGTCACCGCTGACATCCCACGCACCCGGGGCGCGTCCACCCATTGCGGAGGAACACCGTGAGTGCACGGATCCACAACATCGGCATCGACTGCCGCGACACGTACGCCCTGGCCGGCTTCTGGGCCCAGGTCTTCGAGTGCCCCCGCCAGCCGGACGACTTCCCCGGTGACCCGGAAGCCATGCTGCTGCCGCCGGGCGGGCCGGAGGTGCTCTTCCTGGCCGTGCCGGACGAGAAGGTGGTGAAGAACCGCCTGCACCTCGACATCGAGCCCACCGACCGGACCCGGGACGAGGAGGTGCAGCGCCTGCTCGGCATCGGCGCGGTCCAGGTCGCCGACCAGCGCCGGCCGGACGGGTCCGGCTGGGTGGTGCTGGCCGACCCGGAGGGCAACGAGTTCTGCGTGCTGCGCAGCGCCGCCGAGCGGGCCGCCACGGCCGGCTGAGCCGACGGGGCCCCGTCCACCTCGGTGGACGGGGCCCCGGTCAGGTCGTACGGGTCAGGACTTCTGCTCGATCTGCCCGCGTATGGTGGCCAGTTCGGCGGCGGCCTCGTCACCCGACTTGAAGTAGATGATGATCATGCCGAGGCTGCCCTTGTCGCTCCACACGCAGACCCCGAGCGGCACGTCGGCGGCCTCGGCGTCGCCGCACTTGGCCTCCCCGCCGAGCGGCCCGGCGTCGACGGTCTTCATCTCGCCGAGCTGCACGTCGCTCTGGCCCGCGCCCTTGATGGTGTCGTCCAGCGTCTTGGACGGGTTGGCGTTCAGCCCGGAAGCGGCCGCGATCATCACCAGGTTCTTCTTGGTCGCGGTGCCGTAGAACGCGCCGGCGGTGCTGGTGGCGTCCGGGAGGGACTTGTTCAGCTCCGTCTCCAGCTGCTTGGCGCCGTTGAGCAGGGCCGGGTCGGTGGACTTGGCCCGGCCGGCGAGCGTCGCCGGGGCGACCACCCGGGTCTTGGTGGCGTCGACGGTGTCCTTGACCTCGTCCTTGACCGCGAACAACGCGATCGCGCCGCCGCCCAGGCAGAGCACCAGCACCACGGCGAGCGAGATCAGCACGATCTTGCCGACGTTGGACTTCTTCGGGGCCGGCGGCAGGCCCGGGTCGCCGTACGGCTGGCCGGCCTGTGCCGGGAAGGCGCCCGGCTGCTGCGGCGGCGGGTAACCGCCGGACTGCTGCGGCGGCGGGTAGCCGCCCGGCTGCTGGGGCGGCGGGTACGAACCGTAGGGCGCGCCGCCCTCCGGCTGTGGAGGATAGGGATTTGCCGGCGGCTGCGACATGAGGTCAACTCCAGATCGTCAGGTCAGGACGGGTGATCCTAGCCAGCTCACCGGGCGACCCGCTGCCCCGTCGCACCGGGCACGGCCGGCGGTCCGGATGCGACGGTCGCGGTGGCCGATGCCGCCCGTGCCGGGCGTCCGACCACCGCGACCTGCGCTTTCTGCCTCAGGAGCGCTTCTCGACCTGACCCCGGATGGTGGCGAACTCGGCCTTCGCCTTGGCGGCGGAGGAGAAGAACATCACGATCAGGCCGACACTGCCCTCGTCGGCCCAGGTGCAGACCCCGAGCGCGATGCCGGAGCTCTTGCCGGCGCCGCACTTGGCCACGCCGCCGAGCGGGCCCGGGTCGACCGTCGACATCTTCTTGACGGCCAGCGACGTGGACAGGCCCTTGACCGCGTCGTCGAGTTCCTTCTCGGGGAAGAGCACCGGGCCGGTGGCGCCGGCCACCATGACCAGGTTCCGCTTGCCGGCGCTGCCGTAGAAGGCGCCCACCGCGCCGGTCTCGTTGCGTACCCCGGACTTCATGTCCCGGACCATCTCGTCGGCGATCCGGCGCAGCTGCGGCTCGGTGTTCCTCGACCGGCCGGCCAGCGTCTTCGGGGTGACCAGCCGGATCTCCGGGGCCGGCTCCACCTCCTCCTCCGACGGGCTCGGCTCCGGGGCCGACGTGGTCGGGGCGGCGCGCGAGACACCGGGGGTCGGGCTGGGCGTCGGGTCCGCGTCGCCGCCGGAGAGGGCGACGTAGGCCAGACCGCCCCCGCCCACGCAGAGCACCAGCAGCCCGGCGAGGACCAGCGACAGGATCAGGCCAAGCCGGGACTTCTTCGCCGGCGGCGGGGCCGGCGGAAGGCCGTACGCCGGGGCGCCGGCGAAGCCGTCCGGCGGCACGCCCGGGTACCCGCCCGGCTGCGCCGGCGGCTGGACCCCCGCGTGCCCGGCCTGATAGGCGGGGTACGGCTGGGTGGGCTGCGGGTCAGCCGGCCGGAAACCGCCGTACGCCTGCGTGGCGTCGGGGTGACCGCCCTGCTGCGGGACGTGGGGCCAGGCCTGGGTCGGCCCGGCGCCCGGGGGTGTGCCCGGCGGCGGCTGGTGTGGGGGCGGGTAGGAGCCGGGCTCCGGCTGCGCGGACCAGGGGTCGACTGGCGGTGTGGACATGCATCAGCTCCAGGCGAGGGTGACAACGCGGATGGTAGCGAGCCGCGGACGGGCTGCGCTGCCCCGTCCGAGTCTGACCCGGCCGGGCACGTGGCGCCCGCGCGGGTGTGCGCCGGCGCCGGAGACGACGATCGCGGTGGTCGGCGACGCCCGCTCGGGGAGTGCCGGCCACCGCGATCGCGGTGGAGCGGAACGGGATCAGCCGCGCAGGCCGGCGACCCCGCGCGGGAGGAACCGCCGACCGGTGACCCGCTCGGAGGTGCCGGTCCGGTCCAGGTACGGCGTGACGCCGCCCAGGTGGAACGGCCAGCCGGCGCCGAGGATCATGCACAGGTCGATGTCCTGCGCCTCGGCGACGACGCCCTCGTCGAGCATCAGCCGGATCTCCTGCGCCAGCGCGTCGAGCGCGTTCTGGCGCACCTGCTCGGCGGTCAGCGGCTGGTCGCCGACCACGAGCAGCTTGGCGACGTCGGAGTTGACCTGGTCGTCGACCACGATCGGCTGGCCGGAGTCGGCGATCCGCTTGAGGTTCTCGCTGACCCCGAACCGGTCCGGGAAGGCCGCGTGCAGGGTGCCGCCCACGTGATACGCCACGGCCGGCCCGACCAGCTGGAGCAGGGCGAGCGGGCGCATCGGCAGGCCCAGCGGGTCCAGCGCGCCGTTCGCCACGTCCAGCGGGGTGCCCGCATCGACGGCGGCGAAGACGGTGCCGAGGAAGCGGGTGAGCAGCCGGTTGACCACGAACGCCGGGGCGTCGGAGACCAGCACCGAGGACTTCTTGAGCTGCTTGCCGACCGCGAACGCGGTGGCCAGCGTGGCGTCGTCGGTCCGTTCGCCCCGGACGATCTCCAGCAGCGGCAGCACCGCGACCGGGTTGAAGAAGTGGAAGCCGACGACCCGCTCGGGGTGCTCCAGCTCCGCGGCCATCGCGGTGATCGACAGCGACGAGGTGTTGGTGGCGAGCACCGCCTCCGGCTTGACGATCTTCTCCAGCTCGGCCCAGACCTGCTTCTTGACGTTCAGGTCCTCGAAGACCGCCTCGATGACGAAGTCACAGTCAGCGAACGACGTGAGCTGGCCCGGAGTCGACGCGGCGAAGGCCTCTGCGGTTGGCGCGCCGCTGACCAGGCCGTACAGCTTGGCGGCGGTGCCCTTGTCCATCCGGCCCCTGGTGACGGCCTTCTCGATCTGGGTGTGCACGTAGCCGACACCCTTGTCCACCCGGGACTGGTCCAGGTCGGTCAGCACGACCGGCACCTGGAGGCGGCGGGCGAAGAGCAGGGCGAGCTGGCTGGCCATCAGGCCGGCGCCGACGATGCCGACCTTGGTGACCGGCCGGGCCAGGCTCTTGTCCGGCGCGCCGGCCGGCCGCCTGGCCCGCCGCTGCACCAGGTCGAAGGCGTACAGGCCGCTGCGCAGCTCCTCGGAGAAGACCAGGTCGGCCAGGGCCTCGTCCTCGGCGGCGGTGCCGGTCGCGAAGTCGGCGTCCTTGGCCGTCTCCAGCAGGTCCAGCGCCTGGTACGCGGCCGGGACCGCGCCGTGCAGCCGCTGGTCGAGGGTCTGCCGGGCGAAGTAGAGCACGCCCGCCCACAGGTCCTTGTCGACCTCGGGCCGGGTCACGGTGACCTCGCCCCGGACGACGCCGGCGGCCCACTCCAGCGACCGCTCCAGGAAGTCGGCCGGCTCCAGCAGCACGTCGGCGATGCCCATCTCGGCGGCCTGCTTCGGCTTGAGCATCTTGTTCTGCATCAGCGGGTTCTGCAGGATCACCTGGGTCGCCGCCGGGATGCCGATCAGGTTCGGCAGCAGCTGGGTGCCGCCCCAGCCCGGCACCAGGCCGAGGGAGACCTCGGGCAGCGCCAGCGCCGCCGCGCCGCCGGAGAGGGTCCGGTAGTGGCAGTGCAGGGCCAGTTCCAGGCCGCCGCCCATCGCCGCGCCGTTGACGAAGGCGAAGGTCGGGATCTCGCTGTCCTTGAGCCGGGCGAAGACCCGGTGGCCGAGCCGGCCGATCTCCAGCGCCTGCTCGCGGTTCTCCAGCAGCGGCAGGCCGGTGATGTCGGCGCCGACGCAGAAGACGTACGGCTTGCCGGTGACCGCGATGAACGCCGGGTTCGCCGCGCACGCGGCGGTGACCGCCTCGTCCAGGCTGGTCAGGCCGGCCGGGCCGAAGGTGTTCGGCCTGGTGTGGTCGAAGCCGTTGTCCAGGGTGATCAGGGCGGCGGGACGGTCCAGCCCCGGCACCTTCACCTCGCGCAGCAACGCCCTGGTGACGACCTCGTTCGGTGCGGCGAGCGCGCTCACTTGTTGCCCTCCCCCTGAGCCGGCTTGCTGGACTCCGTCCAGTGTGGGTTCTCCCAGATGACCGTGCCGCCCATGCCGATGCCGATGCACATGGCGGTGAGGCCGTAGCGGACCTCGGGGTGCTCGGCGAACTGCCGGGCGAGCTGGGTCATCAGCCGTACGCCCGAGGAGGCGAGCGGGTGGCCGACGGCGATCGCCCCACCCCACGGGTTGACCCGCGGATCGTCGTCGGCGATGCCGAAGTGGTCGAGGAAGGCGAGCACCTGCACGGCGAACGCCTCGTTCAGCTCGAACAGGCCGATGTCGTCGATGGTGAGGCCGGCGATGCGCAGCGCCTTCTCCGTCGAGGGGATCGGGCCGACGCCCATCACCTCGGGCTCGACGCCCACGAAGCCGTACGACACCAGCCGCATGGCGACCGGGAGGCCCAGCTCGCGGGCGGTGGACTCGGCGGCCAGCAGGCTGGCGGTGGCGCCGTCGTTCAGGCCGGCCGCGTTGCCCGCGGTGACCTTGCCGTGCGGGCGGAACGGGGTCTTCAGGGTGGCGAGCTTCTCCAGGGAGGTCTCCCGGGGAGCCTCGTCGGTGGTGGCCAGGCCCCAGCCGCCGTCGGCGTCGCGGATCGCGACCGGCACCAGGTCGTCCTGGAGCTTGCCGTTGGCGTACGCCTTGGCGGTCTTCTGTTGCGAGGCGAGCGCGAACGCGTCGGTGCGCTCCTTGGTGATGTGCGGGACCCGGTCGTGCAGGTTCTCCGCGGTGGCGCCCATGACCAGGGCGGACGGGTCGACCAACTGCTCCGCGACGATCCGCGGGTTGGGGTCGACGCCCTCGCCCATCGGGTGCCGGCCCATGTGCTCGACGCCGCCGGCGATGGCGATGTCGTACGCGCCCATGGCGATGCCCCCGGCGACGGCGGTGACGGCGGTCATCGCGCCGGCGCACATCCGGTCGATGGCGAAGCCGGGCACGGTCTTGGGCAGGCCGGCCAGCAGGGCGGCGGTGCGGCCGATGGTCAGGCCCTGGTCGCCGATCTGGGTCGTGGCGGCGATGGCGACCTCCTCGACCCGCTCCGGCGGCAGCTGCGGGTTACGGCGCAGCAGCTCGCGGATGCAGCGGATCACCAGGTCGTCGGCGCGGGTGTTGGCGTACATGCCACCCGCCTTGCCGAACGGGGTGCGGACGCCGTCGACGAAGACGACATCCCGAACTTCACGGGGCACTTGGAGCCTCCTAGCCGACACGGGCATGTCCCCCCGGATGCTACTCGCCAGTAACCAACCCCGACAGCACCCCCCGTGTGGCCAACCCCACACCCGCATACCTTCGTTGATCATGAAGTTGCCGGCGGTGTGGATCTCCGCGGATGCCGCCAACCTCATGATCGACAAGAGGCCCGGGGTGGGTCAGGGGGTGGGGAGGGCCTGGGTCAGGGCGGGGGCCAGGAGAGTGAGTTGCCACTCTCTCGCGCCGTAGCCGCGCAGGGTCTCGGCGACGGTGTCCTCGGTGATCTCCTCCGGAGGCAGCCAGGCCAGGCGGCGTACGGAGTCGGGAGCGATCAGGTTCTCCGCAGGCAGGTTGTGCTCCCCGGCCACCCGGACCACCACCTCCCGGCAGCGGGCCAGCCGGCCGGCGGCCACCGGGTCCCGCTCCGCCCAGCGGTGCGGTGGGGGCGGACCCTCGACCACCGGGGCGACCGGCAGGGAGTCCTCCGGCAGCTGCCGGGCGTCGTCCAGCGCCGCCAGCCAGGTGCGGGCCAGCCGGCGGACCGAACGGCCACCGAACCCGGGCAGGGTCAGCAGGGTCTTCTCGTCCTTCGGGTCCAGCTCGGCCGCGGCGACGATCGCCGAGTCCGGCAGCACCCGCCCCGGGGCGGCGTCCCGCCGGGCGGCGATCTGGTCCCGGGCGTACCACAGGGAACGGACCCGGGCCTGGGCCCGCGCCCCGCGTACCCGGTGGATGCCCGAGGTGCGCCGCCACGGCTCGGCGCGTACCCGGGGCGGGCGGGCGCCGTTGCGGATCAGCGCGGCGAACTCCTCCGCCGCCCACTGCGACTTGCCCTGCCGGGTCAGCTCCTCGTCCAGGGCGTCGCGGAGGTCGACCAGCATCTCGACGTCCAGGGCGGCGTACGTCAGCCAGGACTCCGGCAGCGGCCGGCTGGACCAGTCGGCCGCCGAGTGGTGCTTCTCCAGCGTGTAGCCGAGCAGCTGCTCGGTGAGGGCGGCCAGGCCGACCCGCTCGAAGTTGGCCAGCCGGGCGGCCAGCTCGGTGTCGAACAGCCGGCGCGGGCGCAGCCCCACCTCGGCCAGGCAGGCCAGGTCCTGGCTGGCGGCGTGCAGCACCCACTCCGCCCCGCCGATCGCCTCGTCGAGCGCCGTCAGGTCGGGCAGCGGCAGCGGGTCGATCAGCGCCGTTCCGGCGCCCTCCCGGCGCAACTGCACGAGGTAGGCGCGCTGGCTGTAGCGGTAGCCGGAGGCGCGTTCGGCGTCCAGGGCCACCGGGCCGCCGCCCGCGGCGAAGCGGGCCACGACCTCGTCGAGTTCGCTCGGGGTGGCCACCGGCTGGGGCGTGCCGTCGCGGGGAGCGGTCAGCGGCACGGGGCCGCCGCCTGGCTGGTCGGTCCCCACGTCCTCCGGCTCCGGCGCGGCCGAGGGCTGGGCGTCTCCCGTACGGCTTTCGGCGGCCCGACGGCGCAGGGGTGGTTCGTCGGTCACCTGACAACCCTAGTGCGCCGCGCGACCCGCCGTGCGCAGCCGGTCCGGCGTGTGTCGGCGGACCGGCCGGCAGGTGTCGCGGCAGGGTCGGACAACGGGGGAGACAAACCCCGTACGCGCAGGTACGGTCCATCGAGTGTCGCGCCGGTCGAGGTGCCCGAGGTGACGCGCTCGGAGCGGCTACGGGGAGGGCTTGGCGATCATGGCGGCTGGGTACGGGCCGGGCGGCGGACCGCCGGCGCAGGGTGCCGGCGAACCCGGGCCGGACGCCGCCGGCGACGGCCGTCCCGGACCGCTGGCACCCCGGATCGAGCGGCCCTGGCCGCCGGCGTCGTCGTACCCGCCGCCGATCGCACCCGCCCAGCCGGCCGGGCCACCGGCGTCACCCGCTCCCGGCCACCCCGGCGTCGCGCAGTCGACCATGGAGACCCCGCCGGGTGCTGGTTTCACGCCGCCGCCCGTCCCGGCCCCCCGCGCCACCTGGTCCCCGCCGCCGCAGGCCGGCCAGTGGGGTGGACCGGCACCGGCCCTTCCGGTTACGCCTGGACCCGTTCCCGGCATGGTCCTCCCCGGCACGCCGGCCTCCGGCCCCGTCCATCCCGGCGTGGTCCCGCCGACTGGCGCGCGGGCCGGGAACCGCGGCCGCTGGCTCATGGTGACCGCGCTCGTGCTCGCAGCCGTGCTGGCGGCGGTGACCGGCGTCCAGGCGTACCAGATCAGCCGGCTCGCCGACCGGATCGCCGACACCGACCGGCGGCTGGCGGCGGCCCAGGGCGGTGCCGGGACCCGCTTCGACGGCCTGGAGAAGCGGGCCGAGGTGCTGGAGAAGCAGGCCGGCGCCGCCTTCAACCCGGAGGCGATCGCCGGCGCCGTGCTGCCCAGCGTCTTCCGTGTCCGGGCGGGCCAGTTCACCGGCACCGCGTTCGTCGTCGGCAAGCCCACCGCCGGGAACGGGTCGAACCTGTTCACGAACTTCCACGTGGTGGAGTCGGTCTGGGAGAGCGGCGGCCGGCAGGTCTTCCTGGAGCGGACCGACCAGCGCTTCCCGGCCACCATCGTCAAGGTCGACAAGGACAACGACGTCGCCCACCTGCGCACCACCGGCAGGTTCACCGGCCTGACCACCGCATCCGACCCGGTGAAGTCCGGGCAGCAGATCGTCGTGGTCGGCGCTCCGCTCGGGCTGGAGGACAGCGTGACCACCGGCGTGGTGAGCGCCTTCCGCAAGGACGAGGACGGCTCCGGACAGGTGATCCAGTTCGACGCCCCGATCAATCCGGGCAACTCCGGCGGGCCGGTGATCAACGGCTCGAAACAGGTCGTCGGCATCGCCACGGCCAAGGCCCGCGACGCCGAGGGCATCGGCCTCGCCGTACCGATCAGGACCGCCTGCGACGGCTTCCGGATCTGCTGACCCGCGCCCCGGGCCGCCCGGCCGACCAGCTCCGCGTCGGGCTCCGGCCGGCGTCGCTGACCGCTCACCCTTCCGCGCGGCCGTTCGCGGCCGCCTCCCGCCGACCCCGCGTCGGCCATCGACCCGATCATCCCCGGTCCGTCGCGGCCACCCGCGCCGTACCAGTTACCTGGAGGAAGAAGACAGATGTCCCAGCCACCGACCGGGCCGGACGGCTTCCGGCCGCCGTACCCGCCGCAGCCGCCGGCCGCGCCCGGTCAGCAGCCGCCCGCGGGTGCCGTCTACGGCGGCCAGCCCCCGGCCTCCGCCCCGCCGGCACCGAACGGGCCGTACCCGGGCGGTCCAGTCCCCGTACCCGTTCCCGGCCAGTACGCCCCGGCGCCCGCCCCGCCGGTGTCGGGGCCGGCCTACGGGCAGCCGATGTCGCCCCCGCCCGGGTCGGTGCCGCCGTACGGTGCGCCCGCCCCGGGTGCCGGCAAGGGCCGCACCGTGCTGATCCTGGCCGTCGTGGCCGGGCTGCTCTTCGTGCTCAGCGGCGTGATGACCGGCCTGTTCGTCACCAAGAACAGCGAGCTGACCAGCACCGAGCGGCGGCTGTCCCGGCAGGTGAGCGAGCGCGACGGCACGATCGCCGCCAACACCCGGGAGCTGGAGAAGCTCCGGGTCGACCTCCAGGGTGCCCAGGACAAGCTGGCGGACACCGAGCAGGACCTCACCGGCACCCGCAACGACCGTGACGAGCAGGCCCGGCAGAAGAAGGTCATCGCCACCTGCCTGGACAAGCTGACCACCGCGCTCGGCGCGGCGGCGGCCGGCAACAAGAGCGCCTTCGACAAGGCCAGCAAGGGCATGGACAAGATCTGCGACGAGGCCGACAACTACCTCTGAATCTCCCGCCCGGGGTCAGGCCGCGCCAGCAGACCGGCGCTCGGAGAGCGCGGTCACCCCGGGCGGCGGCAGCCCCGCGGTCGAGGCGAGCAGCCCGCACCAGGCCTCCAGGTGCGGGGCCAGGTCCTCGCCGAGCGGCGTCCAGGACGCCCGGATCTCGACGTCCCCGACGGCCGGCGGGCCGGCCAGCTCGCCGAACCGGGTCGACATGGTCTGGGTGATCGTGCCGCCGGCCGCCCGGTAGCGCGCGTCGTGCGCCTCCAGGGCGTCGACCAGCCAGGTCCAGCCCACCCCGGGCAGCAGCGGGTCGGCGGCCAGGTCGACCTCCAGCTCCGCGGTGACGTAGGTCACCAGCCGCAGGGTGCCCCGCCACGCCTCGTGCCCGGCCGGCTCGTGCAGCAGGATCAGCCGCCCGGTGGCCACCTCGTCCTCGTCGCGCCGCACGGTGGCGGAGAGCGCGAACGCGTACGGGGCGAGCCGCTGCGGGGCGCCGACCTCCTCCAGCACGATCTCCGCCCGGGGGGCCACCGACCGTAGCCCGGCGACCGCGCGGGCGAAGGTCTCCGGGAGCGCGATCGGGGGGGCCATGACCGGCAGCCTATGCCGCCGCCGGCCCGCCCGCCCGGACGGCGCGCCGAAGCGCCGGCGCACCCGGGCCCGCGCCCCATCGCGACCGGCCGGCGGGCCCGGATGGTCGCGGGTCACAAAAGGCGGCGCTGCCGGCTGGGGTCGCTTCCGTCCGTGGCACGATTGCCGCGATGACCACCGACACCACGGGCACTGCCGCCCGAGACGGAGAACCCCGCCCCGGCGGACCGGCCGACTCGCCCTTCGTCCGGGCCTGCCGCCGTGAGCCCGTCCCGCACACCCCGGTCTGGTTCATGCGCCAGGCCGGCCGGTCGCTGCCGGAGTACCGCGAGATCCGGGCCAACGTCGGGATGCTGGACTCCTGCCGCCGTCCCGAACTGGTCGCCGAGATCACCCTCCAGCCGGTCCGCCGGCACGGGGTCGACGCCGCGATCCTGTTCAGCGACATCGTGGTTCCGGTCGCCGCGGCCGGCGTCGACCTGGACATCGTGCCGGGCACCGGACCGGTGGTGGCCGAGCCGGTGCGTACCGCCCAGGACGTCGAGCGGATCCGCCCGATCACCCGCGACGACGTGTCCTACGTGGACGAGGCGGTCCGGCTGCTGGTGGCCGAGCTGCGCGGGACCCCGCTGATCGGGTTCGCCGGCGCACCGTTCACCCTCGCCAGCTACCTGGTCGAGGGCGGCCCGTCGCGGACCCACGCCAGGACCAAGGCCCTGATGTACGGCCAGCCGGAGCTCTGGCACGCGCTCTGCGCCCGCCTCGCCGAGGTGACCCTCTCATTCCTGCGGGTGCAGATCGAGGCCGGGGTCTCCGCGGTGCAGCTCTTCGACTCCTGGGCCGGCGCGCTGTCGGAGGCCGACTACCGCCGCTACGTGCTGCCGCACTCGACGGCCGTGCTGACCGGGCTGGCCGACGCCGGCCTGCCCCGGATCCACTTCGGGGTGGGCACCGCCGAGCTGCTCGGCGCGATGGGCGAGGCCGGCGCCGACGTGGTCGGCGTGGACTGGCGTACCCCGCTGGACGTGGCCACCCGGCGGATCGGCAAGGGGAGGGCGGTGCAGGGCAACCTGGACCCGGCCGTACTGCTCGCCCCGTGGTCGGTGGTGGAGGCCGAGGTCCGGCGGATCCTGGAGCAGGGCCGCGCCACCCCCGGCCACGTGTTCAACCTCGGCCACGGCGTCCTGCCGGAGACCGACCCCGACGTGCTGACCCGGGTGGTCGCGCTGGTGCACGAGGTGTCCGCGCGCCGGGCCGAGCAGGGCTGAGGCGTCGTGCGGCGGCCGTGGCGGGTGGCGGTGGTCGGTGGCGGGATCACCGGGCTGGCCGCCGCCGTCCGGTTGCGCGACCGCGCCCCGGCCGGCACCGAGATCACCGTGTACGAGCAGTCCGGCGCGCTCGGCGGCAAGCTGCGCACCGGTGAGCTCGCCGGACAGCCCGTGGAGTTCGGCGCCGAGTCGTTCCTGATGCGCGACCCGGCCGGCGGGGAGTCCGGGGCGGTGTCCCTGGTCCGCCGGCTCGGGCTGGCCGAGAAGATCGTCCACCCCACCGTCGGGCAGGCCGCGCTCGCCGTCGACGGCGGGCTGCGCCCGGTGCCGGGCGGCACGCTGGTGGGCGTACCCGGGGACCTGGAGCGGGTGGCGACGGTCGCCCGGCCGGCGGCGGACGCCGACCGCGACGGCGGCCGGCCGCTGCTCGGGCCGGACGAGGACGTCTCCGTCGGGGCGCTGGTCCGGGCCCGCCTCGGCGACCAGGTGGTGGACCGGCTGGTCGATCCGATGCTCGGCGGCGTCTACGCCGGCCGGGCCGACGACCTGTCGCTGGTCACCACCATGCCGGCGCTGGCCCGCGCGGCCCGGGTCGAGCACACCCTCGCCGGGGCGGTCCGCGCCGCCCAGGCCGCCGCGCCGCGCGCTCCCGGCGCGCCGGTCTTCGGCACCCTGGCCGGCGGGCTCTCCACGCTGGTCGAGGCCGCGGCGGCGGCCAGCGGCGCGACCGTCCGGCGCGACGCCGCGGTACGCGAGCTGACGCCCACCGGGCAGGGCTGGCGGCTGACCGTCGGCCCGACCCGCGACCCCGAGCTGGTCGAGGTGGACGCGGTGGTGCTCGCCGTGCCGGCCCGGCCGGCCGCCCGGCTGCTCGCCGACGTCACGCCCGAGGTGGCCACGGCGATCGGCCGGCTCGACTACGCCAGCGTCGCCCTGGTCACCCTGGCCCTGGCGCGGCCGGAGCTGCCGGCGCTCTCCGGCTTCCTGGTGCCGGCCACCGAGGGGCTGCTGATCAAGGCGGCCACGTTCTTCACCACCAAGTGGGGGCACCTGGCCCGGCCGGACGGGATGGCCCTGGTCCGCGCCTCCGTCGGCCGGTACGGCGACGAGACGTCCCTGCACCTGGCGGACCCCGACCTGGTGGCCACCGTGCACCGGGAGCTGTCCGGCGTGCTCGGGGTGGCGCTGCCCGCGCCGCTCGCCAGCCACGTGCAGCGCTGGGGCGGGGCGCTGCCGCAATACACCCCGGGCCACTCCGACCGGGTCGCCACCGCCCGGACGGCGCTGCGCGCCGCCCACCCGACGCTGGTCCTGGCCGGCGCGGGACTCGACGGGGTGGGCATCCCGGTCTGCGTCCGCTCCGGCGAGACGGCGGCCGGAGAGATCATCGAAGCACTGGGAGGAACGGGTCAATGACCGAGCAGACCAACGCGGCCCGGCTCAAGGAGCTCAACGCCAGCATCCGCTACACGATGTGGTCGGTGTTCCGGGCCAGCAGCCCGCTGCCGGCGCTGCGGGAGAACGTCGTCGACGAGGTCGAGGCGCTCTTCGAGGAGCTGGCCGGCAAGGACGTCACGATCCGTGGCGTCTACGACGTGGCCGGCCTGCGCGCCGACGCCGACGTGATGATCTGGTGGCACTCCTCCTCCAGCGACGCGCTGCAGGACGCCTACCTGCGGTTCCGCCGGACCACGCTGGGCCGGGCGCTCACCCCG
The DNA here is from genome assembly GCF_040656135.1 of Micromonospora sp. NPDC050200. Taxonomy (NCBI): domain Bacteria; kingdom Bacillati; phylum Actinomycetota; class Actinomycetes; order Micromonosporales; family Micromonosporaceae; genus Micromonospora; species Micromonospora sp. NPDC050200. The sequence goes on along the minus strand of NZ_JBFALG010000021.1, from coordinate 23,775 downwards.
GTCTGGTCGCAGCTGGCCCTGCACCGGCCGGCGGAGTTCAACAAGAGCCACATCCCGGCGTTCCTCGCTGACGAGGAGGCCCGCCCCTACCTCTGCGTCTACCCGTTCGTCCGCTCGTACGAGTGGTACCTGCTGCCGGACGCCGAACGGCGCGAGATGCTCGCCGAGCACGGCCGGATGGCGCGCGGCTACCCGGACGTGCGGGCCAACACGGTCGCCTCGTTCGCCCTCGGCGACTACGAGTGGATGCTCGCCTTCGAGGCTGACGAGCTGCACCGGCTCGTCGACCTGATGCGCGACCTGCGCGGCTCCGGCGCCCGCCGGCACGTCCGGGAGGAGATCCCGTTCTACACCGGCCGGCGCCGCTCGGTCGCCGAGATCGTCAACTGCCTGGTGTAGCGGGCTCGCCGGGATTGCAGCCCCCCGGTAACGTGGCAGATTCATCACGGTAACTTTCGGTGCCGTCGGCGATCTGTCTGGAGGCCAGGTGGCGCAGCTCGTCGAGTTCCCGCTGGACGGCGGTGGCTCGATCCGGGTCGAGGTCGGCGACGAGGAGGGCGTGGTCCCGGTCGGCCGGGCCGGCGACGTGGTCGCGCGGGCGCACCAGACGCTGGAGTCCGCGCTGGCCCAGCTGCGGCCGGTGACCGACGCCGTCCTGCGCAGCCTGCGCGACGCCGCCGCGCCGCCGGACCGGGTCTGCGTGGAGTTCGGCGTGAAGCTGGCGGCCAAGGGTGGGGTCGTCGTGGCCAGCGGCACTTCGGAAGCCAACCTCAAGGTGCAGCTGGAATGGAACCGGGCCGACCCGGCCGCGTGAGCCGGCGCCGGACGACCGCGTGATGCTCGGCGCGACGGGGCGTCCACCGCAGCGGCCGCCGGGTCCGGTGCCCGGCGAGGCGACGCCGGCGGTGGCGGCCGTGCACGACCGTGCCGGCAATGTCGTCGGCGCGGCCTTCCTGATCGACTCCACCCGCCTGCTGACCTGCGCCCACGTCGTGCAGGCGGCGCTCGGCCCGGAGCCGGCGGTGGCCGGGCCGACCGACGCCGTCCTGGTGTCGGTGACCTTCCCCCTCGTGACGCCGGGGCGCCACCTCACCGCGCTGGTCCTGCCGCAACACTGGCAGCCGGGCCGGCCGGACGGGTCGGGCGACATCGCCGTCCTCCAACTGGTCGCGCCGGCGCCGGACGCGGCCCGACCGGTCCGGCTGGCCCGCCCCGGCCAGGCCGGCACCCGCGACCGGATCTGCCGGGTCTTCGGCTTCCCCCGAGCCCTGCCCGAGGGCCGCTGGTTCGAGGGGTGGGTGGTCGGGCCGATCGGTGGTGGCTGGATCCAGCTGGCCAACCGGAGCGACTCCGGCTACCAGATCGAGCCGGGTTTCTCCGGCGCGCCGGTGTGGGACAGCCGGCTGCGCTGCGTGATCGGCATGGTCGTCGCGGTCGACCAGGTGGTCCGACCGCAGCCGGCCCGCCCGGCCGCCTTCATGATCCCGATCCGCCGGCTGCCGGTCCCCGACCAGTTCGGCCGGCCCCGGGTGCTGCCGCGCTGGCGACAGCCGTTCAGCCGGTGGCGGACCGGTCCCGCTCCGGGCGCCGCCCGCTGGTCGCGGCGGGTCCGGGCCCGGGTGGCGGCGTTCCTGGTGGCGCTGCTGGCGGTCGGCCTCGCTGCGGTGCCCGAGCCGCTGGACGGCTGTGCCGGGCCGGTCGAGCTGCGGGTCGCCGCCGCCCCGGACGACCTGGTCACCTACCAGGCGGTGGCCGCCGCGTACGAGTCGTGGACCGCGGCCCGCGCCGGGGGCTGCCGGACGACGAACGTCTTCGTCTACCCCGCCGCGCCCCGCGAGGTGGCGCAGGGGCTCCAGCTCGGCTGGGCGGCGACCGACGGGGACCCGGGGACGCCGGGCTGGTACCCGGCCGACGTCGGCCCGCGCCCGGACGTCTGGTTCCCGGGCGCCGAACCGCCGGCCCAGCAGGTGCTGAACCTGACGACGGTCCGGGACTACCTGACGGTCGCCCGCTCGCCGCTGGTGCTGGCGGTGCCGCGCGCCCTCGTCGACCCCGGGCGCGACGACGCGGACCGGCAGCGTTCCCTCTCCTGGCCCGAGCTGTTCGCCAAGGCCAGCCGGGGCCGGGAGGAGGCGCCGACGGCCACCGCCTCGGGCCGGCGGGTGACGGGCACCGGGTGGCAGGTGGTCCGCCCCGACCCGGCGGTGTCCCCGGAGGCCCGGATGGTCGACGTGGCGTTGTACGACGGCGCTCCCGACCTGGCGTGGATCCGCCAGCAGGTCGAGCAGCGACTGGAGGCGGCCCAGGACGGGCGCGGCTTCCCGCTGGGCAGCCTCGCCGCAGTGCTGTGCCGGCAGCGGCAGCTCGCCGCCGACCCGGCCGGCCCGGCGCCACCGGCGGTGATCACCACCGAACAGGCGCTGGTCCAGTTCAACCTCGGCGAGCGGCTCGGCGACGGCTGCGTCGAGTACGGTCGGCCGCCGCCCGGCGGGGCGCTGGTGGCGTTCTATCCCGCTCTGACCCCCGGGGTGGACCACCGCATGGTCCTGCTCGGCTGGCCCGATTCCGTGCAGAGCGTCGTCGCCCGGTCGGCCGCGGACGACCTCCGCCGATGGTTGACCGGGCCGGGGCGGGACGAGCTGCTGGCCCGGGGCTTCCGGGTGCCCGGCCGGGACGGGGCCGGCCCGGCCCTGACCGAGGAGAACGGCGTGCTGCCCGGCTGGCTGCTGGACAACCCGCAGTGGGAGCTCGTCGACGGCTCCGACGTGCTCGCCCTGAACACGGCCGACCAGCGGTACCGGGAGGCCCGCCGGCCGGCCCGGGTGCTGCTGGCGCTGGACACGTCCGGCTCGATGCTGGCGGAGGCGGGCCGGGGCACCCGGTTCGACGTGGCCGTGGACGGCGTCGCCGCCTCGCTGCGCCAACTCGGCGGCCGGGACGAGGTCGGGGTATGGGCGTTCTCCACGGACCACCGGGGGGCCGAGGGGCGGATCCGGGACGTGGGGCGGGCCGACCGGGCGCGGGACGAGGCTCTGCTCGCGCGCCTGCGGCGGACCGTGCCGGCGGGGGACACACCGCTTTACCGGACGATCGACGCCGCGACCCGCGAGGTGCGCCGGCTGGGCGGCGGCCGGGACGAGTACCTGCGGGCCGTCGTGGTCCTCACCGACGGGCGGGACACCGCCAGCGGCGGGCTGGTGCCCCGGGTCGAGGGCGACCCCCCGGTACGCCTCTACGTGATCGCCGTCGGCGAGGCGAGCTGCGACGACCGGGTGCGGACCCGCACCCTGCGGCAGACCGCGCGGGCCAGCGGCGGGCAGTGCGTGCAGGCGCAGGCCAGCACCGTGGACCGGGCCCTCACCGGGCTGTTCCGTCAACTCTGGGAGAAGGGAGCCGGCCAGTGACCGACCGGAGACCGGGCGGCGCGCCCGGGACCGTCCGTCGGCGGCGCCGGGTGCCGGCGTCGTTCCTGTTCGGGGTGGCCGTCGGCACGGCGGTCGGTGTCGTCGCCACGCTCGGCTGGTACGTCGCCACCCGGGAGGAATCGCTGGAACGCGGGGAGCTGGTGATCCTCAGCGGCAAGGACACCAGCTCCGGCGGGCAACGGGAGGAGCTGGTCAAGCTCTGGAACGTGCTCCACCCGCAGAGCCCGGCGCGGATCCGGGAGGCGCCGGTCACCACCGACCAGCAGCACAGCGACATGGTGGGCATCGCCCAGGCGCAGGCGGCGGGCGCCGGGGAGGACCCGGACGACGAGGTCGACGTCTACAACCTCGACGTCACCTTCACCGCGGAGTTCGCCGCCGCCGGCTACCTGCGGCCGATCGACGAGGCGCGGCTGGCCCCCGGGCACCTCGGCGCGTTCGTTCCCGAGGTGCTCGACAGCTGCCGCTACCGGGGTTCGCTCTGGGCGTTGCCGTTCAACACCGACGCGGGCCTGCTCTTCTACCGTTCCGACCTGCTGGGCGGCGGGCAGGCGGCCGGGCCGGGCGGGGCGCCCCGCTTCGACTGGGACGCCATCATCGACCGGAGCGCGGCGCTCGCCGGTGCGAGCGGGGCGGCGCAGCGGCCCGTCGCCGGGTACGTGGGACAGTTCGGCCCGTACGAGGGGCTGACCGTCAACGGGATGGAACTGGTCTGGGCCGGTGGCGTCGACCGGCTCGTCGACGAGACCGAGAACCGGGTGATCTTCCAGCGGGACCGCTGGGAGCGCCGGCTGCGCGACGTCGCCGCGGCCCGGCGTACCGGCCTGCTGGTGGGCGACGCCTTCACCGTCCCCGGCGACGAGGGCCGCAGCCTGCGGGACTTCCAGGAGGGGCGGGCACTGTTCATGCGCAACTGGCCGGTCAACTACCGGGCGCTGGCCGCCACCGATGCCGCACCGGGGCCCCGGGTGCCCTTCGAGGTGACCCGGCTGCCCGGCCCGTCGGCGCTGGGCGGCCAGAATCTCGCCATCGCCGAGCAGAGCCGGCAGCCGCGCGCCGCCCAGGCGCTGATCGAGTTCCTGACCAGGCAGGAGGCCCAGCGCACGCTGTTCACGGAGGGCGGCTTCGCCCCGACCCGGACGGACGTCTACGCCGACGCGGCGCTGCGGCAGCGGTTCCCGTACCTCGCGCTGCTCGGCGAGGCGCTCCGGGAGGCCCGGGTGCGGCCCCGGGTGCCGCGCTACTTCCAGTTCAGCCGGGTCTTCCGGGAGGGCGTCCAGACCGCCCTGGAGGGCGACGGCACGCTGCCGGAGGACTTCGAGGCCCGGCTGAACCGGGCGCTGCGGGGTGGTTGACGTCGGCCGGAGCCGCGCACCGCGTGGCCCCGGCCGACCGGGTCAGACCGGTCGCGGTGCAGGTCGGGGTGGGTGCGGGGTTGCCCCCTGTCCGTCAATGTGTTCCGGGCGGGCGGGCCCGCGTTCCCGGCGCATCGGGGTGTGCGGGATGCCGTCCTCGACGTAGTCCGGGCCGCTGACCGTGAAGCCGTGCCGGGCGTAGAAGTCGACCAGGTAGGACTGCGCCTCCAGCACGCATGGCCCGCCGCCGACCAGCCGCAGCGCCTCGGTCATCAGCCGGCCCGCGTGCCCGCCGCCACGCGCCGCCGGCGCCACCACGACCCGGCCGATCCGCGCCACGCCGTCCGGGTCGGCCAGAATCCGCAGGTACGCCAGGACCGCGCCGTCGTGCTCCAGCCAGAGATGCCGGGTGCCGGGCTCGACGTCCCGGCCGTCCAGCTCCGGGTACGGGCAGTGCTGCTCGACCACGAACACGTCGATGCGCAGCCGGAGCAGGTCGTGGAAGGTGCGGGCGTCCAGGTCGGCGAAGGCGGCGACCCGGACGTGGGCGGTCTGCGACGGCATCCCGCGATGGTAGGCCGCGCGGCGGGGCGTACCGCCGGGAACCCGGCGTGGTGCGGACCGGGCGCGCGGTCAGGCCGGGCGGGCGCCGACGGCGTCGCGGATCTCGGCACCCTCGGTCTCCTCGGCGCGGGCGCAGTGCGCGCAGCAGAAGAACCGGCCGCCGACCTCCACCCCGTGGCCGAGGATCTTGACGTCGCAGTGCTCGCAGATCGGCGCGAGCTTGTGCGCGGCGCATTCGAAGCAGTCGAAGGTGTGCGTGTCACCGCTGACCGTGCGCACCTCGAACGCCATCCAGTAGTCGTTGCCGCAGACCTCACAGGTAGCCACGATCGAAAACCCCCCGAATTAGGACATCTGACACCAGGGTGCGGCAGGGCGTGGCCCTCCGGGGATGAAATGCCGCGAGTCGATCCGGTCGGGCGGCGTTTCGCCCCCGGCGTGTCGCGCGTTGGGCCTGGTGAACCGCCGCTACCCCCGGAGGATCACGTGATCAAGCGCAACAGGCTCTTCGGCAATCAGACCCGGGTCACCTTCTGCCTGCCCCGGGACACCCCGCCCGGCCCGGTCAGCGTCGTCGGCTGCTTCAACGGCTGGGAGCCCGGCCGGCACGAGCTGGTCGCCCGCCGCGACGGCACCCGTACGGTGACCGTCAAGCTCGGCCCGGGGGAGCACCGCTTCCGGTACCTGGCCGCCGGGGGCGTCTGGTTGGACGACGACTCCGCCGACCGGGTCGACGAGAAGGGCAGCCTGCTGCTGCTCTGACCCCCGCACGGAGCGCAAGACGCTCATGACTGTCGATGAAACTATTGACAGGAATCTTTACTGTTAACAAAGTTTAAATTATGTTGATGGCACCTTCAGTAGGCCCGAAGCCGAGGAGTTGTCATCATGGGTCGAAGAGTCACCGTCCCGATCGTGGCGGCGGGTGCCGTCGTGTCCTCGCTCGCCGTCGCCGCCCCCGCCCAGGCCCACGGCTACGTCTCCGCGCCGCCCAGCCGTCAGGCGCTCTGCGCGCAGAACCGGGTGCCCGACTGTGGGCAGATCAAGTACGAGCCGCAGAGCGTGGAGGGTCCGAAGGGGCTGCGCACCTGCCACGCCAACCTCGCCCAGTTCGCCGTCCTGAACGACGACAGCCGGGGTTGGCCGGCCACTTCGGTCGCCAGTTCGGTGACGTTCACCTGGGTCAACACCGCCCGACACGCCACCAGCAACTGGGAGTACTTCATCGGGAGCACCCGGGTGGGCGTCTTCGACGGGGGCGGCCGGCAGCCCGACTCCACCGTGTCGCACACCGTGAACCTCGGCGGGTTCTCCGGCCGGCAGAAGATCCTCGCCGTGTGGAACATCGCGGACACCGCCAACGCCTTCTACTCCTGCGTGGACGTGCAGATCGGTGGCGGCGGCGATCCGACGCCCAGTCCGACGCCGAGCCCGACCCCCACCACCTCGCCCACCCCGACGCCGACGGCTACCACCAGCCCGCCCGCCCCCAGCGGCAGCTGGACCGCCGGTCACGCCTACCAGGTTGGTGACCAGGTCACCTACAACGGGCTGACCTACCGCTGCCGGCAGGCCCACACCGCACTCCCGGGCTGGGAACCGCCGAACGTGCCGGCGCTGTGGTCGCAGGTCTGACCGGACGGGCGCGGCCCGTGCCGGTGCGGGCCGCATCCGCCCGCCGGCGAGGCCCGGGCAGGGGCGGCGTGGCGCGGGCGTCGGCCCTCGTCGCGCTCGCCGCCCTGCTGCTCGCCGCCGGCTGCGCCGACGCCACGCCGTCGGCGCCCCAGGTGCCCCGCCCCGCGACCGCGGCCCCGGCGGACACCGCGATCGGCACTCTCGACGTGCTGTACCTGACGATGATGGTGGCCCACATCGAGCAGACGATGGAGATCGTCCGGCTGGGGCGCGACCGGGTGACCGACGGCGAGCTGCGCACCCTGGTCGCCGCCATCGAGGTGACCGAGGCCGACGAACTGGCCACCATGCGTGCCTGGCTGCGCGACGCCGGTCCGACCGGGACCGCCCAGCGGCATGACCACACCGGGCACGGCACCGGGCCCGCGGACCTCGCCCGCCTACGGAACGCCCCGGCCGGCCAGGTGGACGCCGTGCTGCGCCAGGTGCTCGGCACCCACCAGCAGGCGGCCGCCGACCTGGCCCGGGCACACCTGGAGACCGCGACCAGCCCGCGGGTACGGGAGCTCGCCAGGCGGATCGAGCAGTCGCGTACCGCCGAGGTGCGGCTCCTGGCGGCGCCGGCGGTCAGCGGGCGGTAGACGACGACGCGCCGCCGGCCGGCGGCACCCGGCGGGTCAGGCGTCGGCGCGCGGCTCCAGCCGGATCGACACCGAGTTGACGCAGTGCCGGGTGTCCTTCGGGGTGAAGTGCTCGCCGTGGAAGACGTGCCCCAGGTGGCTGTCGCAGCGCGCGCAGCGGATCTCCGTACGGGTCATGCCGAGGCTGCGGTCCTCGATCTCCTTGACCCGGCCCGGGATGGCGTCGTCGAAGCTCGGCCAGCCGCAGTGCGAGTCGAACTTGGTGTCGCTGGAGAAGAGCTCCAGGCCGCAGGCCCGGCAGTGGTAGACGCCGGGGGTCTTGGTGTCGACGTACTCGCCCGTCCAGGGGCGCTCGGTGCCGGCCTCGCGCAGCACCCGGAACTCCTCGGGGGTCAGCCGGACCCGCCACTCGTCCTCGGTGCGGGGCAGCTCGTTCTCGTCAAGACTCACCCGTCAACGGTACGTCGGATGTCGGGGGCGTCGCATATGGTCGCGGGATGGGCGGCTCCTCGAAGGCGACGGTGACCGAGATCGAGATCGCCGGGCACACCGTCCGGCTGACCAGCCCCGACCGGGTCATCTTCCCGGGGCGCGGCTTCACCAAGGCGGACGTCTTCCACTACTACCTGGCCGTGGGCGACGGGATCATGCGCGCCCTGCGGGACCGCCCCACCACGCTCCAGCGCTTTCCCGAGGGCGTCGAGGGGGAGATGTTCTTCCAGAAGCGGGTGCCCACCAGGGGCGTCCCGCCGTGGGTGCGTACAGCGAAGATCAGCTTCCCCAGCGGGCGCAGCGCCGACGAGCTCTGCCCGGCCGACCTCGCCCACGTCGCCTGGGCCGCCCAGATGGGCACCATCGTCTTCCACCCCTGGCCGGTGCGGGCCACCGACGTCGACCGGCCCGACGAGCTGCGCGTCGACCTCGACCCGCAGCCCGGCACCGACTTCGCCGACGCGGCGACTGCGGCCGGCGAGCTGCGCGGGCTCCTGGCCGAGCTGGGCGCCACCGGCTGGCCGAAGACCTCCGGCGGCCGGGGCGTGCACGTCTACCTGCGCATCGAGCCGCGCTGGACGTTCACCGAGGTGCGTCGGGCCACCATCGCGCTGGCCCGCGAGCTGGAGCGCCGCCGCCCCGAGCTGGTCACCACCGCCTGGTGGAAGGAGGAGCGGGGCCGGCGGGTGTTCGTCGACTTCAACCAGATGGCCCGGGACCGCACGATCGCCTGCGCGTACTCGCTGCGCGCCAACGGCCGGGCCACCGTCTCCACCCCGGTCACCTGGGACGAGCTGCCCGACGTGGACCCGGACGACTTCGACCTGCGCAGCGTGCCCGCCCGGCTCGCCGAGCGGGGCGACCCGCACGCCGGCATCGACGACACCCCGTACGACATCACCCCGCTGCTGGAGTGGGCCGAGCGGGACGCGGCCGCCGGGCAGGGCGACATGCCGTACCCGCCGGACCACCCGAAGATGCCCGGCGAGCCGAAGCGGGTGCAGCCCTCCAAGGACCGCGACCGTCTCCGCTGACCCCGGTTGTCCACGTCAGCCTGGCTGGCGGGCTGTCCAGGCGAGGAATCTCTCGAACAGGTCCACCGGGGACGGGGCGGGATTCGGATTGAGCTCGATCAGATCGGCGGTGGCGTCGAACAAGAGGCCGGTCGACGGACTGAGAGAGGGCGCCGAGCCCCGGAGCCAGCTGGCGCGGCGGACACCGCGACGCTTCGGTCAGCGTTGCCCGGCCATCGCCTCCACCGCCTCCTTGGCGGTTCTCAGGTCCGCGCCGGTCGCCGCCCGGTACGCCTTGATCGCCTTGAGCAACTGGCTGCCGGCTTGGTCGGCGAGCCGCCAAGGACGTGGCAGTCCATTGTCATCGAGGACTACGACCCGGCTTGGGTGGACCGGTTCGCTGCTGCCAGCTCGTTGCTCAAGGAGGTTCTGGGCGGCCTGATCGTCGATGTTGAAAACGTGGGGTCCACATCGGTGCCGGGCCTGGCAGCCAAGCCCATCATCGACATCGATCTGCTGATTGAGGACACGACGGACGAGTCCCGGTACGTCCCAGCCCTGGAAAGTCTCGGATGCCGACTTGTTCTTCGAGAGCCGTGGTGGCACGGGCATCGGATGCTCGTCAGCCCTGCGGAGGACGTCAACCTCCACGTTCGGCCGCAGGCTGCGCCTGAACCCGTGCGGCACAGGCTCTTCCGCGACTGGCTGCGCTCGCATCCAGAAGACCGGGAGCGGTACGCCACGACCAAGCGGCGCCTCGCGCGAGACACCGCGCATCAACCTGGCGACTACAGCCTGGCGAAGAACGACGTCATCGATGACATCTATGCGCGCATCTTCGCCGCAACCGCCAAGGAGGGTCGGGGCTGACCCAAGCCATAGCGACGCGAGCCAGTCGGCCTCGGAGGCAGGCGTCCGCTCACCGTGCTGTGGGCGCATCTGCCTGGAACTGGGCTTCGGCCTGTACCGCTACGGCTCGCTATCGACTCGGCGGTCCCGGTCACAAGTCGGCGACGGTCAGCCAGTCGGCGGAGCGCGGCCGGTAGCCGTACCGGTTCATCAACCCCAGCACGATGGCGGGCATGTGGGCGGCGCCGTAGACGACAGCGACCTCGATGTCCTCCCCGCTGCGCTCCTCGTGCAGACGGCAGAGCACGGCCAGCAGCCGCTCGTCGCGCTCGCCGTGGAAGGCGGCCTCCAGTTTCGGCGACCAGTCAGCGAGGTCCTCCTCTTCCGGCGAGGGCAGGTCGTTCTGCTCCATCGAACGCGACCAGATCATGCGGGTGCCGCCGAACAGCCGAGCCACCACGACGACTGGCAGCACGCACCACATCACCAACCGGTGCGCCAGCGGCACTCGCCGCCAACCGGCCGCGAACTCCTCCGAGCTGACGTCGGGGTGCACCACCGGAACGCCGAGCGCCGAGTAGTCGATGTCCTGCTTCACCAGCTTTGCCCGTCGATTGAACCGAAGCACCGTGTAGCTGAGCGTCAGCGCGCTGACCAGCACCGAGCGCTTCCGCTGGCCGCCGCCCACGCCCTCGGCCACGACGACGTTCGCCCGCTTGAGCCGGGTGGTCACTGCCGCATAGAACGCGGGCTTCGCCATGTGGATCATTGGATACAGCACGAACTGGAGCGCTGTTCCACGACGCCGCAGCCGGATAACCGCCGACCGGACCCCGAGATCGGTCACCTCGATGATCTGCACGCCGTCCATCCCTCGCGCATCTGGGCTGTGGCCGTCATCGTGACAGCGTTTGTCCAGAGCAGACGGCCTCACGTAGGCCTCCGCACCCATTCGGCCGCGAGTCGACCATCCTCAACTGCCGCCGAGCGGGTGCCACGTTCCGTGACGAGGCGCGGTGGGGTCGGACGCCAGGTCGCGCCGAAGAGCGGATGCTCAGTGTCTCTACTGACAGCGTTCGAAACTCGCTGCGACAACCTCCGCAGCTTCGCGAGTCTGTGTCGAATGCGCCAAGAGCGCCTGAGCCGTGAAGACCAAGAACCGGTCCGAGTCGTACGGGATCATCCAATGCCCCTGCCACCACGGCTCTTCGTTGTGCTGATAGCCCAACTCGATCAATCTGGAGCCGTCGTCCGCCACGCGCTGATCCAGAACTGTCTGCCCGGCGGCGACAACGGCGTGCGGATCTGCCAGTCGTTCCTTCGATACCGGGCCTTGAGGGAAGATGGTCGCCTCGCCCGGCCCGTGCAGGTAGAACAGTGTGTCGTCGCCTTGGTCCTGCGGTGACTCGACGGTGAACTGAGTGGGCCAGCGCAGACGGAAGGCAGACGTCTCGACGAACCAGCAGGGATGGCTCGGCCCATCTGCAACGTCCACGACGTCTCCACCGTCGGTGAGTTGACGGGGCTGGATTACCACCTGTGCGGGACCGGAGGGAGTCCAGCGAGTGACCCGTACGGCGTCCGCGCCGGCCTGGTGTCGCTCGAACATGTACGGCCAGTGCGGTGTCAGCACTATTCCGTAGCCGGCCAGCCGGGCGAGGACATGTCCCACGGTGTCGCAGCGTAGCTGATCATCGCACGAGCCTTGCCCACCGAGATCAGGTGCACGCTTCTGCCGCTGGTCATGCGCGGCCGGGCGAAGCGGGGACGCGTTCATCGGCAGTATCCGGCGTGTAGTTCTGCGAAGGGGTAGCGCCGGTCGGGGTGGTGCCGGGTTCTGCCCACGACGATCTCGGCGCAGCAGTGCGTGTCGGGAGTCCGGGCACGATGCGCTGGACATTCCTCGGCCAGCCCGCGGACATCGTCTGCCTGTAGCTCGAACGCCTCCCGGCTGCCGGTCAGGATCAACGTGTCGGCGGCGACTTCCCACCGGAGATCGTCGCGAAACTCGCGGTACCAGGATCGTTGATGGTCGGCGACCGGCCGCTTCGGCCAAGCGCCGGCAGGCAAGGTGACCGTGTGCACCGCTCCGCGATCCAAGCGGGCGCGGACCTGCTTCCACCTCGACGGCGGCAACGCGAGACGGTGATGGAGCAACGCCAGGTCGAGTGGCCGCCCCCACCCGCATCCGGGCGTGGTAGCGGCACGTAGCGGCAGGTAGACGATGCTGTGCGGCGACCGACCGGCCAGACCCCACGCCATTGCGAACATCGTCGCCGTCTGCTTGTCGAGACATAACTGTGCGCCGAGGCGCCCTTCGTAGAGCCCTGCGAAACCGGGGACTCGGGCGGGGCGGACGACGCGGTACTGGTGGTTCCGGTACCCGACCGTGCTGACGCGTACCGGCCACCGGTACTCGGCCAGGCGGTAAACCACCTCAGCATCACCCCTCGGTCATCCGCCAGATCCTGCCTACGCGGGAGATCGTCACCGCTGTCACGGTCAGCGGCAACCGGCTCTCTGGCCTGCCCGCCGAGTTGATGCGCGCCGCCCGCAACACGCACATCTGCTGCCGAGCGAGCATGTCGGACAGATCTGGCTCCGTCACCCTCCGTAGGGATGCCCTGCGGTCGCCGGCTCGTGCCGAGGGGCCGTCATGCCGAATTGAGGATGTTCGCTCGTGTGCGGCTGCTGACCGCGCTGCTCTAGCCGGCCGAACGCGCCGTCGCGTCGGCACCGACCGTGATCCTCCCCTGTGGCCCGCCTGCGCCGCAGCCCGGCCCGTTGGGATAGGTCATTTTCGGAGTGAGCATCAGCGCCTGATCGACAACCCGGGCGCCTGCTGAATCGGTCAGGGTCACGGTTACCTCGACCGGGCTGGACGGTAGGTCGGCGAGGTCGACAAACCCGGCCTTCCCAGCCGTGGCCTCCGCGTGTGCCGAACAGGCGGCACCAGGTCCGGTCTGCGTGCAGCCATCGCTGACTGTCCGGGAACTTGCATACAGGGCGACTGTCCACGTTTGGCAGGATTCGTTCCAGCACACGGTCATCTCCGCCGTGTTCACCCGCTCCGCGACCGCCGGGTCGATGCCGATACTGACCCCACTCGGGCTACCGATTAACGTGCAGGGGCGTCCGCGTGACGTGGTGGCACATGCAGACAACGTGGTGATGGCCAGCGTTGCGATCAACATGGTTCTGAAGGTAGTCACCAGTCTGAGTCTGCCATTGGGCCTCGCCCTGGCTGGGCGCCTACTGCCATCGATCATCGTCGGGGCTGGGCAGCCATACGACAGGGCCGCTACGCTCTGGGTGATGACTGCCCATGACGAATGATGAGACGGCCGACGCGGCCCGCGACGAGCTCACCGCTGCTGGGCTCGGTCCGTCGATACACCACCGCCCACGATCAAGTGCACGCTTCTGCCGCCGACCGGTCGCTACGGACCGTAACCGGGGTGCCCGGTGCCCCAAGGTGCTGTCGTGCCGATGTGCGGATGGTTGATTACGCCGTCTGTCGGACGCAGTGACGATCGCCGGGTCAGCGGATTGTGGCGATGAGGCGTTGCAGGGCGGCGTGGGCGGGTGGGCCCCAGGTGGGCTTGCCGCCGGGGCGGCCGTGGACGCCGGCGTCGCCGATGAGGATGCCGCCGAGGGCGCGTGCCATCGCCCAGCCGCGGGCGCGGCGCATGGTGGCGGTGTCCGGGGTCGGCTGGTAGGCCGCGTAGAAGTGGTCGGTGGTGTCGTCCGGTAGCAGGATCCACACGGCGGCGAGGTCGTATGCCGGGTCGCCCGCGCAGAGGTCGCCGAAGTCGATCACGCCGCAGAAGGTGCCGTCGGCGGTGAGGACGTTGGCCGGGTGCAGGTCGGCGTGGAGCCATAGCGCCGGGCCCGTCCATTGAGGCGCGGTGACCGCGTCGTGCCAGACGGCGCGGACGGCGTCCGGGTCGTTGATCAGCCCTCGCTCGGTGGCGGAGGTGAGCCCTTTGGCGAACTGGTCGGCGCGGTCGACCAGTGGCCCGCCGCGGTCCCGGCCTGCGGGCGCGCTGCTGGGGGCGGGTTGGTGAAGAGCCGTCAGGAAAGTGGCCAAGGATTTGGCCGCGTCGAAGGCTCGGGTGACAGGGGTGCGGTCAGCGGGTGTGCCCGGAACCCAGGTGGTGATGAGCCAGGGCCGAGGGAACCGTGCGGAGGGCTCGCCGAATCGCTGCGGGACGGCGATTGGCAGCGGAAGGCGCGGGGCAAGCGTGGGCAGCCAGGAGTACTCCTTGCGCAGCAGCGCGTCCGCGGACCCGGTCGCCCAGGGAAGCCGGACGGCCAGGTCGTCACCGAGCCGCCACAGTTGGTTGTCCCATCCACGCGCACCTAACCGAACCGGGCGATCGGCGAGGTCGGGGTGCTGGTCGCGTACCAGATCCCGGACCAGCTCCGCGGTGATCTCGATCTCGACGTGGGTCATGCGGAGCAACAGTAGTTTCTGCAGCGCCGCCTGTTCACCCGGCAGCGGATCGCGCTCACACTGGTTCGTATCGCGCTTCGTCTGGTCCGCCGCCCGCTCATGCTTCAGACAGGGCGCGCTCCACCCGCGCATGCCGGACCCGCATCCGCTCACTGGGCAGACTCTTCCTGTCGGCGGTCTCGTCGGGCACCGTGTCTGGTGCCGGCAATATCGGATCGTCGGCGCACCTGGCCCCCACCGGGCCACCGCCTCGTCCGCTCGACCGTCGTGAGAGGTGCGGCATGAGTTCCGCGGGGCCCGGTGGTCCCAGGACACGTATAACTGTCGACAGAGCTGAGCGCCGTCGAGCGCCGATCCGTTTCTCCCGCTCGATGTCACATCCGAGGCCCGGCCGGTGTCTCCATGGCGTGACGACCTACCAACCCGTCGGCACAGCCACCGACACAGGAGGAGACATGGAGCACACGACTCGCATCCCCCCGGCCGAGATCACCGGCGTCAAGGGAGCGCTGATCAAGCGGATGATCGAGAAAAAACTGGGCAAGGTGCCGACGGCGGTGGGCGTCTACTGGCACAACCCCAAGGTGCTGTTCGCCAGCTTCGGCCTCGGCGGCAAGCTGCAGAAGTGGGACGCCTGCGACGAGAACCTGAAGTCGTTCGCCCACATGGCGGTCGCGTCGCTAGTCGGCTGCACGTGGTGCCTGGACTTCAACTACTTCGAGACCCGCAACAAGGGGCTCGACGTGGAGAAGGCGCGCGAGATCCCGCGGTGGCGGGAGGCGGACGTCTTCACTCCGCTGGAGCGGGACGTCCTGGAGTACGCCGAGGCGATGAGCCAGACACCGCCGACCGTGACCGACGAGCTGGTGGACCGGCTGCACGCCGAGCTGGGACCTCCCGCCGTGGTCGAGCTCACCTCGGTGATCGCATTCGCGAACATGAGCACGCGTGGCAACGTGGCGCTCGGCATCGAGTCCGACGGCTTCGCCGCCGCGTGCGGCCTAAGGCCGCTGGCCGAGCGACCGGGAGTAGCGTCCGCGTCATGAGCGAGGACCCCTTCGTCGCCCACCGCAGCCTGCTGTTCACCGTCGCCTACGAGATGCTCGGCTCGGTCGCCGACGCCGAGGACGTGGTGCAGGAGACCTGGCTGCGGTGGGCAGCCTTGGTCGACGCCGAGCGCTGCGAGGTTCGGGACCCCCGGGCGTACCTCGTGCGGATCGTGACCCGGCTCTGCCTCAACCGGCTGCGCACGCTCGCGCGGCAGCGCGAGGAGTACGTGGGCGAGTGGCTGCCCGAGCCCCTGCTGACCAGCCCGGACGTCGCCGAGGACGTCGAGCTCGCGGAGAGCGTGTCGATCGCCATGCTGGCGGTACTCGAGACGCTGCTACCGACGGAGCGCGCGGTCTTCGTGCTTCGCGAGGTCTTCGACGTGCCGTACGACGAGATCGCCGAGGCGCTGGACAAGTCGCCGGCGGCGGTGCGCCAGATCGCGACGCGGGCCCGCAAGCACGTGGCGGCGCGCCGGCCGCGGATGTCGGTAAGCCGCACCGAGCAGGAGCAGGTGGTCGAGCGGTTCCTCGCCGCGCTGACCACCGGCGACGTGCCCGGACTGCTCAAGGTCCTGGCTCCCGACGTGCTCGTCGTGGGCGACGGCGGCGGCCTGGCCCCGACAATCCCGAAGCCGGTCCGCGGGGCCGAGAAGCTCGCCCCGGTGATGGCCCGCTTCGCCGAGGTCGCGCCCGGCGCCAGGGCTTTCATCGTCAACCTCAACGGCGGCATCGCGGCGCGCATCGACCCCGGCGGCGAGAACGACACGGCCGTGTCGTTCGTCATCGAGGACGGCCGGATCACCCAGATCTACGCGATCCGCAACCCGCACAAGCTCGAG
The DNA here is from genome assembly GCF_040656135.1 of Micromonospora sp. NPDC050200. Lineage (NCBI taxonomy): Bacteria > Bacillati > Actinomycetota > Actinomycetes > Micromonosporales > Micromonosporaceae > Micromonospora > Micromonospora sp. NPDC050200. Next base: position 7,457 of record NZ_JBFALG010000021.1, on the reverse strand, counting down.
CGGCTGGGCGAGGTGGTCGAGCTTCGACGGTGAGTCCAGGCTTACGCATGCTCGCATCTGCCGCAAGGAGGGCGCTGGCACTGACTGTGACTGATGACGCACCGTGAGGTATGACTATCTCTCCCGCTTTCCGGTCCCGGTCCCGGTGTCGTCTCTCCCGATCGCGTTGTTCTCCGCGCAGCGGTGTCTGCCTACCTCGGTCGGTACCGGGGTGACTCGCGGCTGCACACCGATTCCGACCTGCGCGTCTTCCTGACCTGGTGCACCGACCAGGATCTGGAGCCGCTGTCGGCAGTACGTGTGGACATCGAGCGGTACGTGCGCTGGCTCCAGGACGTACGTCGCTTCCAGCCCTCGACAGTCTCCCGCCGCCTGTCGGTGGCGATCGGGTTCTACCGCGTCTGCGTCATCGATGGCATCCTGCCGCACTCACCGGCCGACTATGTTCGCAGGCCGGTGGTTCCGCCCCCCGAATCACCTACCCTCGGGCTGGGTCACCTCCAGTTCGAGGCCCTGATCACCACCGCGCGGCGGTCGGCCAACCCGAACGACTTCGCCCTGATCGCCATGCTCGGACTCCTCGGGCTGCGGATCTTCGAAGCCTGCGGCGCCAACATCAACGATATCGGTGAGGAACACGGCCATCGCGTCCTACGCGTACGCGGCAAGGGCGGCAAAGTCGTCCTCATTCCGCTGCCGCCCGCGGTGGCCAGGGCTGTGGATCGGGCCGTCGACGGCCGCATCGACGGCCCAATCCTCCGCAACACCCTCGGGGCGCGGATGGACCGGCACGCGGCGACCCGCCGGCTCAAGCACCTGGCGGCCAGCGCCGGGATCCGGATGCCGAGGATGCACCCGCACATGCTGCGCCACACCTTCGTCACCACCATGCTCGACGCCGGCGTGAGCCTGCGCGACGTGCAGATCGCCGCTCGTCACGCCGGCCCCCGCACCACCATGCGCTACGACCGCGCCCGCAAGAACCTCGACCGCCACCCCAACTACATCCTCGCCGCCTACATGGCCTCCGGAACGTAGCGACCACAACAAGCGGATCTGCCGAATTGAGGACGTTCAGCGAGTGCCTGCTTATGGCACGCCCGCGTGCGCATCCGGACATCGACGATCGCTCGCGTGTACCTAGCCGAACGTTGACCTCGTCTCGTATGGTGCGAGGTCGCCGGCTCGGCGTGTTTCCGCTGGCAGCCTCCAGGCCCGGCTACAGCACCCTCTACCCGCGGTAACTGCGCGGTTGTCGGTACGCCGGTGGATACTGCCCGGCATGGCGAGCTTCAAGGACCAGGACCTGACTGATGCCGAGTTCCGCGAGTGTGACTTGACCCGCGCTCGTCTGATCGGGGTGGTAATGCAGGACGCTGTGATCGACGGGCTGGTCACCAATCTGGTGGTCAACGGAGTCGAGGTGACGTCGTACGTCGAAGCCGAGCTTGACCGCCGGTATCCGGTGCGGCTGCTGCTCCGCTCAGCCGATCCGGCGGACCTGCTGCAGGCTGTCCGGCAGCTGCGGGCCGGCTGGGCGGAGACGATCGAGCGGCTGCGAGCGATGCCCAGGGGTTCGGAGCAGCAGCGCGTCGGCGGCGAATGGTCGGCGGTAGAGACCCAGCGCCATCTGGTGTTCGTGCACGACTCGTGGTTCCGCCGCTGCTGTCTGGGATCGACCGGGCCGTTCACCGCGATCGGGCTGGCGTCCGAGTTCGTCCCTGACCAGGAGGAGCAGGGCCTGGACCGAGCGGCGGCCCCCAGTCTCGACGAGGTGCTGGCCGCGCGAGACGTGCAAGGCGCTGAGCTAGAGCGTTGGCTGTCGACGGTGACGGCCGATCAGCTCTCGGCGCCCGCGCCAGTGCCGGCAGGCCCGGGTTGGCCGCCGTATGCCAGGGGAAAGTCGGTGCTGGAGTGCGTTCAGGTGGTACTGGACGAGGAGTGGGCGCACCACGGTTTCTGCGTTCGTGACCTCGATCTACTCGGATCATGACCCTCGCCACGAGGTTGCGTGCGACTAGCAAGGATTCACTCTCATGCCGCGGACAGGTCATTGCAGTGCGGACGTCCGTCGGTCACCATGCTGCGCATGCCTCATCAGTCAGCTGAGCCGAGCACCTGCGCAGTCCGGATGCCCGCTCGGCAATGGCGGAGGGTCGAACGCGTCCTCGACAACGTGGTTAACGTCGAGGCCGAGAACGGTGACCCGCACGGTCTCGTAGAGGCCGGAGTCCAGATTCTTCGAGAAGGCTGGCGCCAATCCTCTGGTTGGACTCCTGAAACAACAGGCTCCACCGATCGGCCTCACGACGATCAAGAGGTGACAGTGTCGCTGAATGGTGCGCAATGGACATACGTGATCTCCTGCCTGGACCGGTGGGGCAACGTTGAACGCAGCTTGAGTGAGAACACGGCTACCGAACTGCTCCTGATTCGGGAACTCGTGATCAGCCAAGGGGAGGCTTGTCTGCCAGGACAGCTCTGAACTTGGCGTTTCCGACCGTGCATCACGGATGCACTCATCCGCCGCGATGCGAGCGCCGCCGTGACGACGACGGATGTGCGGGCTCGGGCTTTCGAGGCGGCTGCTCCTATCCTCTCTGTTCACCAATCCGCCGTGGCAGGTAGGCGGCGGTCGTCCCCGCGAGGCTGCCGAAGGACAGGGCGAAGGCCAGCGGGAGGAACAAGTCCCACGGGGGCGGCCGGAATACGGCAGACAGGGGCCGCGGGGGCGAACGACGCGTGGTCGATGCCCGGCTCGCCGACCCCGCCCCTCAGTGCTCGGCACCAAGACAAAAATGGGTGGCCTCGCCAGCCCGTCCCGCCCTACCTTGCAACTGGATCTTTCTTCTCCGACCCACTCACGAGAGGACTTCACCCCGCGTGACGCCGCCTGCTCTTTAGACCTGACACCTTCCCCGTGCATCGGTCGCCGACGCCGCCGTCGGCTCTTTTCCCATGCCTTCCGTCAGGTCTTCAGAGGGATCATGTCTACGCGTCCTCATATCGTTCCGTCCTGGACCCTTCGGCGCACGCACCTTCCCCTGCTCGCGTTCCGCTGCGTCCACTGCCATTCCGGCCTCGCCAGCACCGGCGACGGCAAGTTCCGCGTCAATGCCAACGGCAAACTCCTCGACATCCTGCTCCTGGTCGCCTGCGTTTCCTGCGACCGCACCAGCAAAATCACGGTTCACGATCGCGTCCCGGTCCGGTACCTGGATCCGATCCTTCTGGAGGGCTACTCCGGCAACTCCTCCCGCCGTGGGCCTGAGCTGGGGCGAGAGGCAAGGTGGCCTTGCCCCGGACTGCATCATGCGGCGGTACGCGCGCGGTCGCTCATGACCGGGCGCGAACGAAGATCAGGGCCGGCCCGATACCGGCGACGAAGGTGAACGGCCGGGTGCATACATCCGGACGTGCCGAAGGAGCGCACGGTGCCGGTGTCCGCTCAGCAAGCCTGCTGTGGTTAGCATCGCTTGTGACAGATCTTCATGTACTTCGTGTGTTCTGCGGTCCCGGCGGTAGGTACGGAAACCAGCTCGGCGTTGTTCTTGACGGCCATGCCGTGGCCACTGGGCAGGACCGCCAAGCCGTGGCCGCGCGGCTGGGCTTCAGCGAAACTGTCTTCGTCGATGATGCCGGCACAGGGGTCGTCGATATCTACACGCCGAGCGTGCGGCTGCCGTTTGCCGGGCATCCCCTGGTGGGCACGTCCTGGTTACTGGGTCGGCTCCGAGCCAGGCCGGAGCTCCTACACCCGCCGGCGGGCTCGGTGCCAACCTGGCAGGACGGCGAGTTCACCTGGATCAGGGGTCGCGCGCAGTGGGCGCCCGACAGGCGCATGCAGCAGTACGCCTCAGCCGAGGAGGTCGACTCGCTGCCGTGTCCGCCGCCAGGTGACGGGTGGCTGTACGCGTGGGCGTGGCAAGACCGGGCCGCCGGTAGGGTGCGTACCAGGGGATTCCCCGCCGGGGGACGCTATCGTCGAGGATGAAGCCACCGGAGCGTCCGCGATCGTGATCACCGCCGAGCTGCGCCGGGCGCTGGACATCATGCAGGGCAAGGGATCGCAGATCCTGACTCGACCAGGTCCGAACGACACCGTCGATGTCGGCGGCCGGGTCATCCTTAAGGAAACCCGCTCCCTCTAAATGAGCCACCCCCACAGCGCCCAAGCCAGGCCTGAAAATATCCGCACATGCCGCTGGTCGCGCGGTCATGCCGACGTGCGTGCACCCGGTTCAGCGGATAGGGCTGCCTCGGGGCGCCTTGCTCGCCAAGAATGCATTGACGAATATCATGGCACCAGAGCGCGGACCTGTTGTGCGGTGAACCGCGTGAAGCCCTCGATGTCGGGTTCGTCAGCGGTGGGTTGCAGGATCACGGCATCGGCTCCGGCGTCTCTGTAGCGGTTCACGACAGCGGCTATGTCGGCGGCGCCACCGACTGCTGTTGTATCTAACTTGTCGGACTCGCCCCAGAACTCCAGCTCACGGGCCATGCGCGTCTCGGCGTCGGGGCCGGTCGCCGCATGCACGTACACCGTGATGGCCTTGGCCATTGACCTGACGGCGGCCACCTCCTGCGGTGCCGTGCCGGCCGTCAGCAGGATCCCGTCGGCGACCTCGCATGCGAGAGCGCGCGTCTTGGGCCCGGTCGCACCGGCGTAGATTCGGGTCGTACCCGCCGGCGGGTAGTCCAGCTTGACCTTGTCGAGCCGAACGTAACGACCCGAGGTCGTGACCGTCTCGCCAGCCAGCAGCGCCTTCAACGCCTCGACGTGCTCGCGCAGCAGGGTCAGCGGCGAGCCGACCCGCGCGCCGACCTGGCCCATCCACTCTTGAACGCCGTGGCCGAGGGTGAGCAGCACCCGGTCAGGGAAGAGCCTGTGTAGCGTGGCGGCCTCCATGCCGAGCACCGCGACGTTGCGAAACGGCACCGGCAGCAGGCCGATGCCCACCGCCAGGCGGTCGGTCCAGGCCAGGGCCGCGGCCGCGGTGGCGATGCCGCTTTCGAGAAAGCAGTCCTCCCAGAGCCACAGCTGTTCGAGGCCAGCCTCGTCGGCGGCGCGCGCGACGGACCGGAGGCGTTCGGGCGGGTTCTGCGGGCGGAATACCACACCGAGAGTCGTCATGATGGCCGAGCCTAGACCGCGCGGAGCCGCCACGGCGCCCGCTGCCGGTGCCGGTGCCCGAGGTTGCCGTTGAATACCCCGCGCGTCGGCCTTTGTCGCGGATGTTGCAGCACTTGAACGCACGAATCTGCCGCTGACCGCGTGTCACGGTGCGTAGCTGTCGTGTGGTGGTGGTCGGCGTGCGCTCTTGTCGAAGTCCCGTACGTCTCAGGTCCGGCCCGCGCCTCCTGGACGTGTGGCCTAGATTCGCTGCCGTGGAGGCCTCAAGGAACTTCAACTGGAAGACCCGCCAAGTTTTGGAAGGGGCAGGTTGGAGTGCTGGCCGCGCTGTCGACACTGCGCGATGGGAGGCGGAACTCGCGGTGGACGGATTCCCGCCTCTGCACCCGATCGCTCGCCAGTTCCTTGCTGAGTACGGAGGCCTCAGCTTCCAGGACGGCGGGCCTGGTGTCACGCGCGCGCGTGAGCCGTTCACGCTCATACCGACCGCTTGCTTGGGTGAAGCCGACCGGTTCGTCGAGTGGGGCGATCACATAAGCCGTGACATCGCTCCGATCGGGGAACTGGCAAGCGGATCCAGCAGCACCAGCACGTCGATGGCCAACGCACTGACCACGAGCGCGAGCTGGAGTTTGTCGAACGGGCCCGGCGGGGCCAGCGGATCGCGGGCCGAGAGCGAGTAGAGCAGCAGCCCCAGCACCACGACCAGCAGGAGGTCGAACAGGATCAGCGCTTCGCGCTCGACGTCGATGCCGTGGCTGGTCCAGACGACGGCGACGAGGAAGGCGAGGAGGGCGGCCGTGAAGAGCGGGGTGAACAGCCGCGTGAGGACCGGCGCGATGTTCTCGACGACACTCTGCTTGGCCTCGACGAGCCACCCGGCCACGACGACCGCGGCCGTGGCGCCGCAGGGAAGGAGCCAATGCGAGATGAACTCCTCCGGGACGATCCCGATGGCCTTGAAGGTGTTGAACAGGAACGCGGAGAGTACGCCGCCGCCGAGGGCCATGAGTACCAAGTAGATGAACCACTCGCCGGTGAAGCGGATGAAGTCCATGCGTCGACGGAAGGAGCGCCAGTCGTCGGCGACATAGGCCAGACCGACCACGAGCCACAGGGCGATGGGAAGGTGGATGCTGGTGACGACCACGGACTGCGACTTGTCCGCCAGGGGGTAGGCGTTGGCCGCCACGGCGCCGAGAGCGAACAGCGCCACCAGTATCGCGATCACTGACCGTCGGGCTTTCCGGCGCCAGGCCAGGAACGCCGCCAGCCAGGGCAGCGCGAACAGGGTGAAATTCCGCGCGTAGAACGAGCCGTCGTCCTCAAAGTTCAGCCCGAACAGTGCTGGCACCTTGACGGACGCCACCGCGCCCGCCGCACAGCTGACCATGGCCCACAGGTCCCGCCGGGAGCGCGTGTCGGCGACTGGGCTGCCGGTGTCGGCGGTCAGCACCAGCTGCTTCCACAGCCGTTCCGAATGCTCCCGGGCGAACTCGCGCGAGAGTTCATCGAGGCTGCCCATCCGTTTGACCGCGACCAGGAACGCCTCATCCGGGCTCAGGCCAGCTGCGACGAGCTCGTCAACGGAGCCGCGGAGGTGGTCTTCGAGCTCGTCGGCGTCGAACGGTTGCAGCTCCCTGCGGCGGAGCACGTACTGGCGCCACTGCTCGAACTGCGCTTCCAACTCCTCCTGCCCGCCCTGTTCCGTCATGCGAGGCCCTCCAGCGGGTTAACCGTCAGCGGCACACGGTCATGCCAGATCTCCTTGAGCGCGTCCACGACGGTGTCCCACTGCCGGCGCTGCTCGGCCAGCTCAGCCAGGCCCTTGTCGGTGATGCGGTAGTACTTGCGCTTTCGCTCGCCGGTGACCGACCGCCAGCTCGACTCCACATAACCGAGGCGCTCAAGCCGGTGCAACAACGGGTACAGCAGCCCCTCGGTCCAGTCCAGCTCGCCCCCGGACAGCTCGTTGATCCGCCTGAGGATGGCGTAGCCGTAGCTCTCGCTCTCGGCCAGGATGCCGAGCACCATCGGCGTCGCCGAGGCGGCCACCAAATCCTTAGCGACCTTCACGAGACCTCACTCCGCTCCTACCCCTAGAAGTATGATGCATAGTACTGGTAGGTATTGCCTGGCGCAACGGCCGGTCACGTGGCCCTGCCAGCGGTATCCGCGATCCGCCGCCGCACGGGCGCACTGTTCTGCCGCCGACTGGGCGCGCGCTGGCTAGTGCCGTGACCACGAACGTTCACGGTGTTTGACACGCCGTCCGGCCTGTCGGCCGGGCGGCGCTGCGGCGGTCAGGCTGTGGCGGTGGCAG
>NZ_JBFALG010000020.1:0-115603 GCF_040656135.1 Micromonospora sp. NPDC050200 | reverse complement strand
CTCAGCCAGGCGTCGGCCGTGGCGGGGGGGGGGCCGCGGGGGCGGGGCCGTGTTCCTCTACTTCCTCGGGTTCGAGCGCGCGGTGGGGGGGCGGGCGCGCGCCCCCCCCCCCCCGCCGCCCGACGGGAGCGAATCGTCGGGCGACTGGCCACCCTCGGGCCCGGGCTGGGCTACCTGATCGTCTTCATGGTCGTGCCGCTCGCGCTCGTGCTCAGCTACACGCTGTTCCACCGCGGCCGATTCGGCGGAATCGTCTACGAAGCCTCGACGGAGAACTTCACCCGGGTCGCCGACGGGCTCTACCTCGGCGTCATCTGGACCTCGGTGAAGCTGGCCGGGATCACGACGCTGCTGGCGCTGCTGCTCGGCTATCCGACCGCGTACCTCATCGCCCGGCTCCCCCGCACCTGGCGCACGGTCGCGCTCGTCCTCGTGGTCCTGCCGTTCTGGACCAACTTCCTCATCCGCACCTACGCGTGGATCATCCTGCTCAACGGCGAGGGCGTGATCAACCGGGCGCTGACCGGGATCGGAGTCGTCGACCGACCACTGGAACTGCTCTACACCCCCGGCGCCGTCGTCGGTGGCCTGCTCTACGCCTACCTTCCGCTGATGGTCCTGCCGCTGTACTCGGCGATCGAACGCCTCGACCCCCAACTCCGCGAAGCATCGGCGAACCTGGGCGCCCGCCCGGCCCGGACCTTCTGGTCAGTGACCCTGCCGCTCACCCTGCCCGGTGTGCTGACCGGCTGCGTCTTCGTGTTCGTTCCCAGCCTCGGCAACTTCGTCATCCCCGAACTGCTCGGCGGCGGCCGGACCGTGATGGTCGGCAACCTCATCCGCGACCAGTTCCTCAAGGCGCGGGACTGGCCGTTCGGGTCCACCCTGGCGCTCGTCGTGATCGCCCTGCTCGTACTGCTGCTCATGGCGCAGGCATGGGCGGCCCGCCGACTGGCCGGGGACACGAACCATGCGTAGATTCAGTTGGCTGTACGTTCCCGCGGGCCTGACGTACGCCTTTCTCTACCTGCCGATCGTGGTCCTCGTGATCATGTCCTTCAACGCCGCCGACACCCCGTACCGGTGGGGCGGGTTCGACACCGCCTGGTACGGGCGCCTGTTCGCCGACCGGGCGGTGCGCGAAGGTCTGATCAACACACTGCTTGTCGCGGCCGGCGCCACCGCGCTGTCGACGGTGCTCGGCACCCTGCTCGCCGTCGGCCTCGCCCGGTACACGAGGTCGAAGCTGCTCGACGCGATTGCGGTGGCACCCGCCGTGCTTCCCGACATCGTGCTCGCCATCGGCCTGCTCGCCTTCTACACCGCCGTTCAGTTCACGCTCGGCCTGCACTCGATCCTGCTGGCGCACACGGTGTTCGGCACGGCCTTCGTCGCGGCCGTGGTACGCACCCGGCTGGCCCACGTCGACGGGTCCCTGGAGGAAGCCTCCCGCGACCTGGGCGCCACGCCGCTGCAGACCTTCGTCCGGATCACGCTCCCGTCGCTCGCCCCGGGCATCATCGCCGGTGCGCTGCTGGCCTTCTCCCTGTCCATCGACGAGTTCGTCATCGCCTTCTTCACCGCCGGCCCGCAGGACCCGACGCTGCCCATCGTGATCTATTCGATGGTGCGCTTCGGCGTCACCCCCGAGATCAACGCCCTGGCCACGCTGCTGCTGGCGGTCAGCTTCACCTTCGTCATCGTGGCCCAGCGCCTGTCCCGTCTCACGGAGTCCCTGTGAGCCGAAACAATGGTGAACCAATGAGCGAACCCCTGGTCAGCATCCAGGCCGTCAGCCGGCGCTTCGGCGACATCCGCGCGCTGGAGCAGGTCAGTCTCGAGATCCGCCAGGGCGAGTTCTTCGCCCTGCTGGGCCCGAGCGGCTGCGGCAAGACCACCCTGCTGCGGATCCTCGCCGGCTTCGAACACCCGGACAGCGGGTCGGTGACCCTGGACGGCGCCGATCTGCTCGCCGTTGCCCCACACCGGCGACCGGTCAACCTGATGTTCCAGTCCTACGCGCTGTTTCCGCACATGAGCGTGGCCACGAACATCGCGTACGGGTTGGCGCGCGAGCGGGTGCCGAAGGGTGAGATCCGCGAGCGGGTGGACGAGGTCCTCGCCACCGTCGGCCTCACCGGCCTGGCCCGCCGCCGGCCGCACCAGCTCTCCGGCGGCCAGCGGCAGCGCGTCGCGCTGGCCAGGGCGATCGTGAAGCGGCCCCGGCTCCTGCTGCTCGACGAGCCCCTGTCCGCGTTGGACAAGAAGGTGCGCGCCGAGATGCAACTGGAGCTCAAGCGGTTGCAGCACGAGGTGGGCATCACCTTCGTGGTCGTCACCCACGACCAGGAGGAGGCGATGTCGCTGGCCGACCGGATCGCCGTGATGAGCGAGGGCCGGGTGCGTCAGGTCGATGCGCCGGTGCCCCTCTACGAGCGGCCCGCCGACCTGTTCGTGGCGGACTTCATCGGGGCCAACAACCTGATCACCGGCGTGGTCACTCCGGACGGTCTGCGGGTGCCCGACGTCGGCGTACTGCCCTGCCCCGCCCCTCCGGACGCCGTCGGGGCCACGGCGACCCTGGCGATCCGTCCCGAGCGGGTCCGGCTGGGTGCCGACGGCGGGTTGACCGGGGTCGTCCGCGACGTGACCTTCTTCGGCGGGACCACCCGGGTGGCGGTGGACGTGGCCGGGCTCGACCGGCCGCTGCTGGCCACGGTCGCCGGCGCGGCCGCCGTAGGGCTCGGCGACAAGACCCGGGTGGACTGGTCGGGCGGCGACGCCGTGCTGCTCGACCGGGCCTGACCGTCAGGCCCCGGGCCGTCCCGGCCGCGCCGGCGGGCGCGCTGTCGTGGCCTTCCGGGCGCGCGGCGGCTTTGCCGGCTCCTCGGGTACGTCCAGCGGGTTGCCGGTGACCAGCCGGGCGTACGACAGGATCAGCTCGACCGCCTCGGCGGCGTGCAGGGTCGGGTGCCGGGCGACGATCCGGTAGCCGTACGCATCCTCGAGCGCCACCAGGTTGCGGGCGATGGTCTGCGAGTCCGCCGCCAGGCTGAACACGCCCTGGGCCGCGCCGAGTTCGAGAATCGTCTGGTACATGGAGACCTGCCGGTCGTAAAGCGTGGTCAGCAGGGCGGCGTAGACCCGGTTGCGGCCGGCCGCTCCGCCGAGTTCGCAGAGCAGGCGCACATCGAAGTCCTCGGCGTCCGTGGGTAGTCCGGAGCGGATGGTCACCACCAGTTTCCGTACCGGGTCGGTGAGGTCGGCGATCTTCTTCACCCGCAGCTCGTAGAAACGCTCCATGCCGGCGTGGTGCGCTTCCAGCAGCAGGTCCCGCAGGTCGGGATAGTGGTAGAGGACCGCGCCGGAGGTGAGGCCCGCCTGTTCGGCCACCTGGTTGAGCAGCACCGTGTCGGTCCCGTGCTGGATCATGGCTCGGCGCGCGGCCTCGATGAGGTCCTGTCGGCGCTCGGCGCGGGACTTGCGGGTTCTCATAAGGCACCGATCCGAAGTAATACGTCAACACTCTCCCCAACACCATAGTGCCTGCGTATTGACTGCCGAGCGAGGACCTTGTTGAATTTCGATTCAACAGCCACCCCCCAGGAGATGCGATGTCTCAGCTGACGGTCCTGTTCATGCCCGAGAGCGCGTACGGCCCCACGAACAACTGCATCGGTATCGGCGACGTGCTGCGCCGACGCGGGCACCACGTGGTGTTCGCGGCCGAGGCGTCGTGGCGAGGCAAGCTGACCGCGCTGGGCTTCGAGGAGGACCTCGTCGACCTCGCCCCACCAGCGGAGAACGGCGAGGAACAGGACGCTGGCCAGTTCTGGAAGGACTTCATCCGCGACACCGCGCCCGAGTTCCGGAAGCCGACGATCGAGCAGCTCGAGACCTGGGTCAAGCCGGTGTGGCTCGAGCTCATCAACGGCGCCAAGTACTGCCAGCCCAGGCTGCTGGAGATCATCGACCGGGTACGGCCGGACGTCATCGTCGAGGACAACGTGGTCGCGTTCCCGGCGCTCAACACCGCCGGGGTTCCCTTCGTGCGGATCGTCTCGTGCAACCCGCTGGAGATGAAGGGCGAGGACATCGCCCCCGTCTTCTCCGGATACCCGGCCGCCGACCGGTCGGGGTGGGCGGCGTTCCGGGCCGAGTACGACCGCGTCCACCGCCCGGTGTGGGAGGAGTTCGACGCCTGGGTGCGGGAGCAGGGCGCACCGGGCCTGCCCGACCTCGAGTTCATCCACGAGGGCGACCTCAACCTCTACGTCTACCCGGGCATCGCCGACTACACCGACGCCCGACCGCTGGGCCCGACCTGGCAGCGACTTGAGTCGTCGGTCCGCGAAACCGACGAGGAGTTCACCCTGCCGGCGGAGCTCACCGACCGGGACGGGGCGCTGATCTACTTCAGCCTCGGCTCGCTCGGCTCCGCCGACGTCGAACTGATGCGGCGGGTCATCGACGCGCTGGCCAAGACGCCGCACCGCTACATCGTCTCCAAGGGCCCGCTGCACGCCGAGATCGAGCTCGCGGACAACATGTGGGGTGCGGAGTTCCTGCCGCAGACGAAGATCCTCCCGCTGGCCGACCTGGTCATCACACATGGCGGCAACAACACCACGACCGAGGCGTTCCACTTCGGAAAGCCGATGATCGTGCTGCCGCTGTTCTGGGACCAGTACGACAACGCGCAGCGGGTCGTCGAGCTGGGCTTCGGGGCACGCCTCGACCCGTACCGCTTCAGCGACGAACAGCTGCACGGGGCGATCGAGCGCCTGCTGGCCGACGAGGACCTGCGCAGCCGACTGGCGGCGCACAGCTCGGCAATCCGGGCCGTCGACGGCCTGCGGCAGGCCGCCGACGCGATCGAGCAGCTGGCCCGCGCGGCCGGGACCCGTCGTTGACGAACCGGTACGCCCCACCGGCCCGGAACGGCTCGGCCTCCGCGGCGCGGGCCAGGGCGCGGGAGGCGATCGCCGACGCGGCACCGACGACCTTCTGGACCGACCGTCCGGACCGACCGCAACCACGGCCGCGGCTGACCGGCACCCGCACCGCCGACCTCGTGGTGATCGGCGGCGGGTTCACCGGCCTGTGGGCAGCCATCCTGGCCAAGCAGGACAACCCTGCCGCCGACGTCGTGCTGGTGGAGGCCGAGCGGATCGCCTTCGGCGCCTCCGGGCGCAACGGCGGCTTCGTCGCCGACTCGCTCACCCACGGCCTGTCCCACGGCATGGCGCGGTGGCCCGCCGAGATCGAGTCACTCGTCCGCCTCGGCCGGGAGAACCTCGCCGCGATCGCCGGGACCGTGCAGCGGTTCGGCATCGACGCGGGCCTCCGACTGTGCGGCAAGACGACCGCGGCGGTAGCCCCCCACCAGGTGGCCGAGCTCGCCACGCTGGCCGAACTGCACCGGGCGTACGGCGACGACGTGACGCTGCTGGACGCCGAACAGGTACGCGCCGACGTGGCATCACCCACCTACCTCGCGGGCTTACGGCTGCGCGGCGCCGGCGGCCTGGTCGACCCCGCCCGGCTGTCCTGGGGGCTGGCGAGGGTCGCCGAGTCGCTCGGCGTGACGATCCACGAGGACACCAGGGTCACCGGCTTCGACCGGTCCCGCCACGGGGTCGTGGTGCGTACGACCGACGGACGAATCGGCGGTCACCAGGTGGTCATCGGGACCAACGCCTATCCCCCGCCACTGCGGCGATTGCGGCACTGGATCCTGCCGGTCTACGACTACGTCCTCGTCACCGAACCGCTCAGCGACGCGCAGCGGACGCAGCTGCGGTGGCCGGAGGCGCAGGGCATCACCGACGCCGGTAACCAGTTCCACTACTACCGCCTCACCGACGACAACCGGATCCTGTTCGGTGGCTACGACGCCATCTACCGGTTCGGCAACCGGGTGGACCCGGCCCTCGATCAGCGAGACGCCACTCACCGCCTGCTTGCCGAGCACTTCGCGGAGACCTTCCCCCAACTCGACGGGGTCCGGTTCACCCACCGCTGGGGCGGGGTGATCGACTCCACCACCCGGTTCACCCCGATGTTCGGCACCACGCGGGACCGGCGGATCGCCTACGCCGTCGGTTACACCGGACTCGGCGTGGCCGCGTCCCGCTTCGGCGCGCAGGTGGCGCTGGACCTGCTGGCCGGACGGGAAACCGAAGGGACCCGGCTGCAGATGGTACGGCGGCGGCCGGTGCCGTTCCCGCCTGAGCCGCTGCGGTACCCGGTGGTGGAAATGACCCGCCGCGCGCTCGCCGCGGCGGACTCGCGCGACGGGCGCCGGGGGCCGTGGCTGCGGCTCCTGGACCGATTCGGTGTCGGTTTCAACAGCTGAGGAGCGATCGTGGCCATCCTGACCAATCCCGCGACCGGCGCCGTCATCGGCGAGATCGCGGACACAGACACCGCAGAAGTCGCGAAACGGGTGGCCAAGGCGCGGGCCGCCTTCGAACAGTGGCGGGAAGCCACCCCGGCTCAACGGTCGCGCGTCCTGTTGCGCCTGGCTGATCTCGTCGAACGGGACGCTGAGGAACTCACCCGCCTGGAAGTCGAGGAGACCGGGAAACCGACGTCGGTCATGCGCGACGGCGAGTTGCCGTTCGGCGTGGACAACCTGCGGTTCTTCGCCGGCGCGGCGCGCTCGCTGGACGGGACGGGCGCGGGCACGCTCTCCGCCGGCTACACGTCGCTACTGGTACGCCGGCCCATCGGTGTCGTCGGCGCGATCGCGCCCTGGAACTTCCCACTGATCATGGCCATCTGGAAGATCGGTCCGGCCGTGGCGGCCGGCAACGCGGTGGTCGTCAAGCCCGCGCCGCAGACACCCCGCACCACCCTGGCGTTGGCTCGACTGATGGCGGAAGCGGGGGCGCCGACGGGTCTGGTCCAGGTCGTCACCGGTGGCGCCGACGTGGGGACGGCCCTGGTCGCAGATCCGGGCGTGGACATGGTCAGCGTCACCGGATCGACCCGGACCGGGCGGGAGGTGATGCGCGGCGCGGTGGCCGGGCTCAAGCGGGTGCACCTCGAGCTCGGCGGGAAGGCGCCGGCGATCGTCTTCGACGACGCGGACCTGTCCGAGATGGCGCTCGGCGTGGCGATGGGCGCGACGTACAACACCGGCCAGGACTGCACCGCCGCCACCCGGGTCTACGTCCAGCGGTCTGTCTACCAGGACGCGGTCGGCGCGCTCGAGGCCGCGCTGGCGAAGGTGCGCACCGGCGACCCCTGGTCGACCGAGACCGACATCGGCCCCCTCATCTCGGCCGACCACCGAGTCCGGGTGACTGATTTCGTGGCCCGCGCGGCAGCCGAGGGTGCCACCGTCGCGGTCGGCGGTTCGCCTGCGGACGGGCCCGGCTTCTTCTTCCCTCCCACGCTGGTCGTCGGCGCCGGGCAACGCAGCGAGATCGTGCAGGGGGAGGTGTTCGGACCAGTGGTCGTGGTACTCGCCTTCGACGACGAGGACGACGCGGTGCGGCTGGCCAACGACAGCCAGTACGGTCTGGCCTCGTCGGTCTGGACCCGTGACGTCTCACGGGCCCTGCGGGTCAGCCACCGGCTCGACGTCGGCGTCACCTGGATCAACGACCACCTGCCGATCGCATCCGAGGCACCGCACGGCGGCGTGAAGGGCTCCGGCTTCGGCAAGGACATGAGCCAGGAGGCGGTCGCGGAGTACTCGGTCACCCGGCACCTCATGATCAAGCACACGGCGCCCGCCGGCCGCGACTCCTTCCGGCCAGCCTGACCGCGGAAGGTGCTTGCCTTCCCCGCGGCGCACAGCCGGTTCCGATGCTCAGCTGTTCTGTGGGAAGCCGAGGTTCACTCCACCGTGGGACGGGTCGAGCCACCGGCTGGTGACCACCTTGGACCTGACATAGAAGCTCACCCCCTCCGGCCCGTACGCGTGAGCGTCACCGAACAGTGAGTCCTTCCAGCCCCCGAAGGAGTAGTACGACACCGGGACCGGGATCGCGACGTTCACCCCGACCATGCCAATCTCGATCTCATTCTGGTACCGGCGGGCTGCGCCGCCGTCGTTGGTGAAGATGGCGGTCCCGTTGCCGTACCGGTTGGCGTTGACCAGTTCGACGGCGTCGTCGTAGCCGGGCACCCGCAGTACCGAGAGCACCGGTCCGAAGATTTCGTCGGTGTATATGGACATGTCCGTTTCGACGTGGTCGAAGAGGGTCGGCCCGAGCCAGAATCCGGATTGTTCACCGTCGATCGCGTGGCTCCGCCCGTCGACCACCAGCTGCGCCCCCGCCGACCGACCGGCATCGAGATAGGACACCACCCGGTCGCGGTGAGCGCCGGTGACCAGCGGCCCCATCTCGCAGCCCGGGCGCCGCCCGTCGCCGACATGTAGTGCGCCGATCCGCTCCCTGAGTTTGCCGACCAGCTCGTCACCGACCGGGTCGACGGCCACCACGACGGAGATGGCCATGCAGCGCTCGCCGGCCGATCCGAAGCCGGCCGAGACGGCCGCGTCCGCGGCGAGGTCGAGATCGGCGTCGGGGAGTACGACCATGTGGTTCTTCGCGCCGCCGAGCGCCTGCACCCGCTTACCGTTACGGGTACCCGTCTCGTAGACGTACCGGGCGATCGGGGTGGAGCCGACGAACGAGATCGCCTTGACCTCCGGATGCTCGAGAATCCGGTCGACCGCCTCCTTGTCGCCGTGCACGACGTTGAGGACGCCGTCCGGCAGCCCGGCCTCCGCGAACAGCTCCGCCAGGAAGTTCGACGCGGACGGGTCCTTCTCGCTCGGCTTGAGCACCACGGTGTTGCCGCACGCGATCGCGTTCGGCACGAACCACAGCGGCACCATGGCCGGAAAGTTGAACGGAGAGATCACCCCGACCACGCCGAGCGGCTGCCGAATGGAGTACACGTCCACCTGGGTCGAGGCGTTCTCGCTGAACCCGCCCTTGAGCAGTGGTGGGATGCCGCAGGCGAACTCGACCGCCTCCAGCGCGCGCTGGATCTCCCCCGCCGCGTCGGAGAGCACCTTGCCGTGCTCGGCGGTGATGATCTCGGCGAGGTCGGACTTACGGGCGTTGAGCAGTTCCCGGAAGGAGAACATCACTCTCGTGCGTTGCGCGAGGGATACGGTACGCCATCGGGAGAACGCCTCGCGGGCTGCGGTGACCGCCTCGTCGACGACCGAGGCGGTCGCGAAGTCGACCTGTCCGGAGACCTGTCCGGTGGCGGGGTCGTAGATGTCACCGGTGCGCCCGGAGACGCCGTTCCATGGCTTGCCGCCGATCCAGTGCGTGGTCCTCATCCCTGCTGCACCTCCTTGGCCACGGCCTCGATCGACTGGGTGAGGATCTCGAGGGCCTCCTCCGCCTCGGCCTGGGTCAGCGTCATCGGCGGCGCCAGGCGGATGACGTTGCCGTACAGGCCGCCCTTGCCGACGAGCAATCCACGTTCCCGCGTCTCCTCGAGCATGGCGACGGCGGCGGCCGGGTCGGGCGCGCCGTCGGGTCCGACGAACTCCAGCGCGATCATCAGGCCCTTTCCGCGGACGTCACCGACCACGGAATGCGCCGCGGCGACCGCGCGCAGCCCGTCGAGCAGGCGGCTGCCCAGCTTCGCGGCGTTGGCCTGGAGGTCGTGCTCCAACAGATAGTTCAGGGAGGCGAGAGCGCCGGTGGTGGCGACCGGGTTGCCACCGAAGGTGGAGATCGAGTTGGCCCGCAGGCAGTCCATGAGATCGGCACGGGCGACCACGCCGCCGATCGCGAGACCGTTGCCCAGACCCTTCGCGAAGGTGATCGCGTCGGGGACCACGCCGTGCGCCTGGATTCCCCAGAAGTGCTCGCCGGTGCGGCCCCAGCCGGTCTGCACCTCGTCGGATACGAGCAGGATCCCGTACTCGTCGAGCACCTTCTTGAACTCGCCGAACAGCCCGTTCGGCGGCGTGGCGAAGCCACCGACCCCTTGGATCGGCTCAACGATCATGCACGCGACGTCTCCCGCCGTCGTCGTTTCGATGACCTCGCGCAGGTCGGCGACGCAGGCCTTGATGTAGTCCGCGTCGGACAGGTCCCGGAACGGGCTGCGGTAGCGGTAGCCGCCCTGCACCCAGCTCACCTTGATCGGGCTGAGCGCGCTCGCCGACCAGCCGCGGATGCCGGTGACCGCGACGGTGGCGAATGCCCGGCCGTGGTAGGAGTTGCGCAGGGCGAGCACCTGCTCGCTGCGGCGGTACTGGGTGGCGAGCATCAGGGCGCTCTCGTTCGCCTCGGTGCCCGAGTTGGTGAAGAACACCTTGGCGTCCGGGATGCCGGACACTTCCGCGATCTTTTCCGCGAGCTCGACCTGCGACGCGATCAGGTACAGCGTGGAGGAGTGCAGCACGCCGGTGTCGAGCTGCGAGCGGACCGCGTCGCTGATCTCGGCCACGTCGTAGCCGATCGCGTTGGTCAGGATGCCGGCGAAGAAGTCGAGGTACGTCCGTCCCTCGCGATCGGTCACCCGGCGACCGTGCGCGCTGGCGATCTCGATCGGCTGCTCGTAGTACAGCGCCAGCCAGTTCGGCATCACGGATCGGTGTCTGGCCAGCAGCTCCCGGTGCGCCATCGCGTCCTCCTTCGTCCCTAGGGCGAGTGTGGCCGCATTCGTTCTCCAACCGCTATGCACAACCTGTACCGCTCTGCGGGCAAGGCCATTACGTTGTGTGCAGTCCCGCCAGTAGGAAGCAGGCCGCGATGTATCCCTCCGTCGCAGAAGCCATCGCACTGCCGGTGATCAAGCGCGCCAAGCCGCAGGTGGTGGCCGGGTCGGCCGGCATGCAGGGCCGGGTCCGCTGGGTCCACGTGGCGGAGGTCGCCGACATCGCGCACCTGCTGCGCGGCGGAGAACTGGTGCTGACCACCGGAATCGCGCTGCCGGACGAGGCGGCGGCGCTCACGAGGTACGTGGACGACCTGGCCGCGGTCCGCTCGGCGGGACTGGTGATCGAGTTGGTCCGGCGGTGGAACGACCACCTACCGGAGGCGCTCGTGGCAGCGGCCGACCGGCATCGGCTCCCACTGATCACGCTCGCCGAGGAGACGCGGTTCGTGTCCGTCACCGAGGCGGTGGTGGCGCTGATCGTCGACGCGCAGCTCGCCGAGCTGCGGGCTGCCGAGCAGGTGCACGAGGCGTTCACGTCGCTGACCGTGGCCGGGGCGGAGCCGGCCGAGGTGCTGCGCGAGGTGGCCAGGATTTCCGGACTGCCGGTGGTGCTGGAGACGCTGGGGCACGATGTGCTCGCGTACGACGCGGCCGGGCAGGATCCCGCCGAGCTGCTGGCCGACTGGGCTCAGCGGTCCCGGTCCGTGGCCGTGCCCGAGCGGACCGCCCACGACGAGGAGGCCGGCTGGTTGGTCACGATGGTCGGCGCGCAGGGCGCCGACTGGGGGCGCCTGGTGCTGCTCTCGCCGGATCCTCCGCCGCATCGGCACGTGGTGGTTGCCGAGCGGGCCGCGTCGGCGCTGGCCGTGCATCGGCTCGTGGCGCGTGATCGGGAGAGTCTGGAGCGGCAGACGCACCGCATGTTGCTCGCGCAACTACTCGGTCAGGCAGTACCGCCCCCGGATCTGGCCGCCCGGGCGGCCGCGCTGGGCGTCGGCCTCGATCGGCGGCAGCTGGTCGGGGTGGCGATCCGGCCCGCGACCGTCACGCCACGCGCCCCCGCACTGGCCAACCAGGAGGTGTTGCGCGACCTCGCGGAGGCCACCGCGCTGGCCGCGCGGCGGGTGGCCGTGCCAGCCCTGGTGGGCGTCGTGGACGACACGAGCGTGCGCGCTCTGTTGTCGCTGCCCGCGCAGGCCGGGGTCGACCCGGTACTGCGCCGGTTGGCCAGAGAGGTGCACCGCTCGGCGGCGGGCCCGGTGCTGGTGGCGGTCGGTACCACCGTGTCACACGTCGCCGAGGTTCGCCGCAGCCTGGGCGAGGCCGCCCACGTGGCGGGGGCGGCCCTCCGCTCCCCCGGCACGCAGCTCTACCACAAGCTGGAGAATGTGCGCCTGCGCGGCCTCCTGCATCTGCTGCGGGAGGACGAGCGGGTCCGGGCGTTCGCGGACCGCGAGCTGGGTCCGCTGTTGGCCCGGGACGCCAACCAGCGCAGCCGGCTCGTGGAGCTGCTGCGCTGCTTCTGCGAGCTGGGTGGGAACAAGTCGGCGGCTGCCGCCGCCGCACACCTGTCGCGGACGGCGTACTACCAGCAGCTGGCGCGGATCGCGCAGGTGCTCGGGGTGTCGCTGGAGGACCCGGAGTCGATGCTGTCGCTGTACGTCGCGCTTCTGGTGCACGAACTCGACGAAGCGTGACGGGCCAACGACCAGCAGGAGGCGCGAATCCATCCACCGCGGCGATTGACAGATCTGGTGCGGGCATGCCGTGGACAGAGTGTGCGCCGACCATGGCAAGCGTGGACACTTTGCCGCTGCCCGTGGCCGGTCCGGGACACCCACCATTCCCAGATAAAGATCGCGCCGAACGGCCCACCAGGAGCGCGTGAGCCGGCTGGTCGGCCAGTGTCGCAAGAGCGTGACAGGGAGGTGACCGATGGCCGTTGAACCCCTGCCCCCCGCCGAAACCACCGCGGTCGAGCCGGGCACACAGATCACCCATCCGGATGGCCGCGTCGAGTTGCGTGACTTCTCCACGATCGCCGACAGCCCTTACTTCAACGAAGAGCTCGCCCCGGTGCCCATCGAGAAGCGCACCTGGAACACGTACAACTTCGCGGCGCTGTGGGTCGGCATGGCGCACAACATCCCCAGCTATCTCCTCGCCGCCGGGCTCATCCAGCTCGGCATGAACTGGGTGCAGGCGTTCCTCACGATCACGCTGGGCAATCTGCTCGTCCTGATCCCGATGCTGTTGAACAGCCACGCGGGCACGAAGTACGGCATCCCGTTCCCGGTCTTCGCCCGCGCGTTCTACGGAGTCCGCGGCGCCAACCTCGCGGCCCTGCTCCGCGCCTTCATCGCCTGCGGCTGGTTCGGCATCCAGACCTGGATCGGCGGCGAGGCGATCTACGCGATCACCGGCAAGCTGCTGGGCTCCTGGTGGGTCGACGCGGCGAGGGTCATGGACTACCCGTGGACGCTGTGGGCGTCGTTCTTCCTGTTCTGGGCCATCGAGATGGCGATCATCTGGCGGGGCATGGACACGCTGCGGCGCTTCGAGAACTGGGCGGCGCCCTTCGTCATCGTGGTCGCCGTCGCCCTGCTGATCTGGGTCATGGTCGAGGCGGGCGGGCTCGGCCCGATCCTGTCCGAGCCGTCGAAGCTGGGTTGGGGCGTCGACTTCTGGAAGCTGTTCGCGCCGTCGCTGATGGCGATGATCGCGTTCTGGGCGACGCTCTCGCTGAACATCCCCGACTTCACCCGGTTCGGCGGCAGCCAGCGGCAGCAGGCGTACGGCCAGATCCTCGGTCTACCCACGACAATGTCGTTCTTCGCCCTCCTGTCGATCATGATCACCTCGGGCACGGCCGTGATCTACGGCGAAGCGATATGGGACCCCATCCAGCTCGCGGCCAAGTTCGAGAACCCGCTGGTCGTCGCACTCGGCCTGTTCACGGTCGTGGTCGCGACGCTGTCGGTGAACGTCGCCGCGAACACGGTCAGCCCGGCGTACGACTTCTCCAACGCCGCGCCCCGACTGATCAGCTTCCGGACCGGGGGCCTGATAACCGGCGTGCTCGGCATTCTGATCCAGCCGTGGCGCCTGGTGCAGGACCCCAACATCTACATCTTCGTCTGGCTCGGGTTCTACGGCGGCCTGCTCGGCGCCGTCGCCGGCGTGCTCACCGCCGGATACTGGGTCCGCAACCGCACCCGCCTCCAGTTGCCCGCCCTCTACCGCCCCGAGGGCCGGTACTGGTTCTCCGGCGGCTGGAACTGGGCCGCCATCGTCGCCACCGTCGTCGGCGCGGTCCTCGCCGTCGGCGGCGCGTACTCGGCGCCCGGCAAGGGGCCGTTCCCCGAGGACGGGCTCATCCCGTTCCTCAAGCCGCTCTACGACTACAGCTGGGCGGTCGGTCTCGTCGGCGCGTTCCTCGTCTACCTGGCGCTGTCGCTACCGCGCACCGCCGACGCCAAGGAGGAGAAGAGATGAGCAACATCATCCGAGCCGGGCTGGTGCAGCAGAAGTGGACCGGCGACAAGGAGTCGATGATCGCCAACGCGGTGGAGGCCATCCGAAGCGCCGCGTCCCAGGGCGCACAGGTCGTCTGCCTGCAGGAGTTGTTCTACGGCCCGTACTTCTGCCAGATCCAGGACGCCGACTACTACTCGTACACGGAGGCGATCCCGGACGGGCCGACGACGGCGCTGATGCGCGAGGTCGCCGAGCAGCACGGCGTGGTCCTGATCGTGCCGATGTACGAGCAGGAGCAGCCGGGCGTCTACTACAACGCCGCCGCGGTGATCGACGCCGACGGCACCTACCTCGGTAAGCACCGCAAGAACCACATCCCGCAGGTGAAGGGGTTCTGGGAGAAGTTCTACTTCAGGCCGGGGAATCTCGGCTATCCGGTGTTCGACACCGCGGTGGGGCGCATCGGCGTCTACATCTGCTACGAGCGGCACTTCCCGGAAGGCTGGCGGGCACTCGGGCTGGCCGGTGCGAAGATCGTCTTCAACCCCTCCGCCACCAGCCGCGGTCTGTCCGAGTATCTCTGGCGGCTGGAGCAGCCCGCCGCCGCCGTCGCGAACGAGTACTACGTCGGCGCGATCAACCGGGTCGGCGTGGAGCCGTTGGGCGACAACGACTTCTACGGCCAGTCCTACTTCGTCGACCCACGGGGGCAACTGGTCGGCGAGGCGGCGTCGGACACCGACGAGGAGATCGTCGTCCGCGACCTTGACATGGACAAGCTGGCCGAGGTCCGCGACCTGTGGGCGTTCTACCGCGACCGCCGGCCCGACACCTACGAATCGCTGGTGACGCCGTGAGCGAGCGAACCATCAAGCACTGCGTCGTTGTGCCTCATGACGGCGGCGAGCGCAGCGAGGTGCCGGCATGAGCATCGTCATCCGCAACGGAACAGTCGTCAACGCGACCGGGGCGTACCCGGCGGACGTGCTGGTGGAGGGCGAGCGGATCGCCGCGCTCGCCGCACCGGACTCCGGCCTGGCGCAGCAGTGGGCGTCCGGCGCCGAGCGCGTGATCGACGCCGCCGGGAAGTACGTGGTGCCGGGCGGCATCGACGGCCACACCCACATGGAGATGCCGTTCGGCGGCACGTTCTCAGCGGACACCTTCGAAAGCGGGACCATCGCGGCAGCCTGGGGTGGCACCACTACGATCATCGACTTCGCGGTGCAGGCAAAAGGGACGTCCCTGCTGTCGGCGCTGGACAAATGGCACAGCAAGGCCGACGGCAACTGCGCGATCGACTTCGGGTTCCACATGATCGTGTCTGACGTCAACGACACGTCACTGAAGGAAATGGAGTCGTGCATCGACGCGGGCGTCAACACGTTCAAGATGTTCATGGCCTATCCGGGTGTCTTCTACGCCACGGACGGGGAAATCCTGCGGGCGATGCAGAAGGCCCGGGACACCGGGTCGATGATCATGATGCACGCGGAGAACGGCATCGCCATCGATCAACTCGTCGCGCAGGCACTCGCGAGCCAGCGCACGGACCCTGTGCAGCACGGGCTGACCCGGCCACCCGAGTTGGAGGGCGAGGCCACCTCCCGGGCGATCGCCCTGGCGAAGGTCACCGGCTCGCCGCTGTACATCGTGCACCTGTCCGCCGCGCACGCCCTCGACGCGGTCACCCAGGCCCGCGACACCGGGCAGAACGTGTTCGCGGAGACCTGCCCGCAGTACCTGTTCCTGTCCTTGGACGATCTGGCCAAGCCGGACTTCGAGGGCGCGAAATACGTCGCCTCTCCCCCGTTGCGCCCGAAGGAGCACCAGGCGGAACTGTGGCGGGGCCTGCGCACCAACGACCTGTCGCTGGTGTCCACCGACCACTGCCCGTTCTGCTTCAAGGACCAGAAGGTGCTGGGCCGGGGAGACTTCTCCAAGATCCCGAATGGGATGCCCGGCGTCGAGCACCGGATGGACCTGCTCTATCAAGGTGTCGTCAAGGGCGAGATCACCCTTCCACGCTGGGTGGAGATCAGCTCGACCACGCCCGCCAGGATGTTCGGCCTCTACCCGCGCAAGGGCGTCATCGCGCCCGGCGCGGACGCGGACATCACGGTGTACGACCCGACGGCGCAGCAGACCATCTCTGCCAGCACCCACCACATGAACGTGGACTATTCGGCGTACGAGGGCATGGAGCTGACCGGGAAGGTCTCCACCGTGCTCTCCCGTGGTCGGGTCATCGTCGACGACAACGCCTTCCACGGCGCGGCCGGACACGGCACGTTCCTGAAGCGCGATCTCAGTCAATACCTGGTCTGACCAAGGAGAAGCCGTGGACTTCGGTGTCGTACTTCAGACCGACCCGCCCGCTCGCGACGTCGTGGCGGGCCTCACCGCTGCCGAGGACAACGGGTTCCGCTACGGGTGGACGTTCGACTCCTGCGTGCTGTGGCAGGAGCCGTTCGTCATCTACTCGCAGGTCCTCGCCGCGACCAGGCACCTGATCGTCGGGCCGATGGTGACCAACCCGAGCACCCGCGACTGGTCGGTCACGGCGTCGCTCTTCGCCACGCTCAACGACATGTTCGGCAACCGCACGGTGTGCGGGATCGGCCGTGGCGACTCGGCCCGCCGGGTCATCGGCCAACCGCCGGCGAGCCTGGCCACGCTGAAAGAGGCCATGCACGTGATCAAGGAGCTGGCCGAAGGCAACGAGGTCGAACACCACGGCACGCCGGTGCGCATCCCATGGGTGCGTGACGGCAAGCTGGAGATCTGGATGGCCGCGTACGGCCCGAAAGCGCTGCGGCTCGTCGGCGAACAGGCCGACGGCTTCATCCTGCAGACGGCCGATCCCGACATCGCCCGATGGACGATCGGCTCGGTACGTGACGCGGCCACCGCCGCAGGCCGAGATCCGGACTCGATCACGATGTGCGTGGCCGCACCCGCCTATGTGGGCGCGAACCTGGCGCACCAACGGGATCAGCTGCGCTGGTTCGGCGGCATGGTGGGCAACCACGTGGCCGACCTGGTCGCCCGCTACGGCGACTCAGGGGTGGTGCCGAAGGCGCTGACCGACTACATCAAGGGCCGGGCGGGCTACAACTACGCACACCACGGTCGCGCCGGCAATCCGTCCACGGACTTTGTGCCGGATGAGATCGTCGACCGGTTCTGTCTGCTCGGACCCGAGTCGGCACACATCGACCGGCTCCAGGAGCTCAAGGAGATCGGGGTCCACAACTTCGCCCTCTACCTCATGCATGACGAGAAGGAGAAGACCCTCTCCTCGTACGGAAAGGGCGTGATCACGCACGTCTGATTCCGGCGCGCCAGGTAGGCCACAGTCAACGCAACGGAACCGCTGGCCTGAGCGGGTGCCGCAAAACCGAGTGCCGCGACGACACGACGGGACCGGCCCGTTCGGGTGGCGGGCCGGTCCCTGTCACGTACGCCCGGATCAGCCGCCGCGGACGGACGGGGTCGGCACCGGCGAGCCACCCGCCACCGCGCCCGGGTCCGGCGTGTGGGTCGGGGTCGGTCGGAGCCCGGGCGGCACCGGCAGCGCACTGCCCTTGACGAACTCGTCCCAGCTGACGTTCCAGGCCGTCCAGCCGTTGCCCTCGGTCAACTCGACCTCGGTGCCCTTGACGGTGACCAGGTCGCCGACCTGCGTGACGCCCATCAGCCAGTCGGCGGCGGCGGCGGAGACGTTGGTGCAGCCGTGGGAGACGTTGGTGTTGCCCTGGTCCCCTTCGGACCACGGTGCCCCGTGGATGAACTCACCGCCTTGGGTCAGCCGCTGGGCGTCCTCGACATCGACGACGTAGCCGCCGTTCGGGTCGCCCCGGGTGTCGAACGTCGCGTACTGGTGCTGTTCCATGATCACCATCTTGCCGCTGGAGGTCGGCGTGCTCGGTTTGCCGAGGCTGACCGGAATCTTGCGGAGGAGCTTTCCGTCGCGCATCACCGACATCTGCTTGCTGGCGTTGTCGATCTCCAGGGACACCTGGCGACCGATCCTGGAGGTGGCGCTCCGGTCGGCGTCACCGACCTGGTCCTTGCCGATCGGCAGCCCCTCCAGGCCGGTCCGGACGCTGATCGTGGTGCCAGGTCGCCAGAAATCGGGGGCCCGATAATAGATCTGACTGCCGTCGTCCAGCCAGGACCACGTGCCCGGTTGCGGGGGGTTTGTCTTCACGAACAACCGGCGCTGCACATCCGCTCTGGCCTCTTTCGGAATGGGTGGGTCGAATGCAACCGTCACCGGCATGGCCGTCCCATACGTCTGGTTGCCGGCGAAATACAACGTACTGGTGATCGCCGGTTTCGACGATTTCGGCGTGGTGGTGAAGGTGGTCTTCCGGGTGGTCTTCGCCCCCTTGTCGCCAGTCGCGGTCACCTCGGCGGTGTAGGTCCGTTCGGGCTGCAACGGTGCGCTCGGAACCCAGGCCGACGTGTCCTCTCGGGGCTCCGCCTTGACCTCGGCGCCCTTGTCGTCGGTGATCCGCACAGCCGTGATCCGACCGCCGGTGACCCGAGTACCGACCTCGGCGCTGACCGGCACGTCCCGCGACTTGTCGCCGGGCGTCACCGTCAGTTCCGGCGGCCCCACCCTTCCCTCGGCATGCCGGGCGCCCGGCATGCGGTCCGCGGTGCACCCGCCGAGGGCCAACGGTGTGGTCGCGATGGCCACCGACCACAGCGTCAATCGCCGTCTCAGCTCCATGGTGTCCCCCTTTCATGGCTTTCCCTCCGCCACATTCTCCCCACCGCGCGGAGGTCTGCGCGCAATTTCGACAGATTCGGGAAACGCGCTTCATGGGCGACCTTTATTCCGTGGTTCGCCCATTGGCCGGAATAGACTCACCATTTTCGTCCGTGCCCGTTTGGACGGAAGAAGTAACAGGAGACCTCCCCGGTCCGGTGTGACCCGGCTGCGCCTGATGCCCGGTTCGACACAGCGGGCGAGTCGGCTTCGCCTCATCCTGACCTCCGGCGAGTCACGAGTTGATCAACGGCACCTCCACGGGCTCTGACCACAACAACCCTCGCCGTCACCATGGCGCGTTTTCTCCAACCCTGACCACGCCCACCTCGTGGGGATTACCTTGCTTTAATGTGACTTCCTTTCGTGTTGCGGCCATCGCGTTGAGTGCTGTCCTGGTGGTGCCTGCTGTCGCGGTCGTGCCACCGACGCGGGCGACCGCTGCGGCGTACGTGCCATGCCCGGCCGTGAAGCCGCCGGTGCCCCCACCCGCCGCGCCGTCTCCGCCACCGGTTGACGCCGTCCAGGGTGCGGTCGGAGGGCAGTCGCTGGCGACGGCAGGATTGGCCATTCCCGCAGGTGCGCCCATGGCGCCGGCAGTGACCGCCACCTCGTGGCTCGTGGCGGATCTCAACAGCGGTGAGGTTCTGGGTGGGTGCGGCCCCCACGAGCACCGAACGCCCGCCAGCGTGCAGAAGCTGCTGCTGGCGGCGGCCATGATGCCCCGCCTCGATCCGGCCCAGATGGTTGAGGTGACCCAGGCGGATCTGCGCGATCTCGATCCGGCCAGCTCACTGATGGGGGTGGTCGCGGGCGGCCGGTACTCGATCGAGAGCCTGTGGCTGGGTCTCCTCCTCAAATCGGGCAACGACGCGGCCAACGTGCTGGCTCGCGTCGGCGGCGGCGCCGCCGGAAGGCAGGGCGGAGTACAGGCGATGAACGACGAAGCGCGCCGGCTACACGCGAACCAGACCCACGCGGCAACACCCTCGGGCCTGGACGGCACCGGTCAGTACACCAGCGCATACGACCTCGCGCTGATCACGCGAGCCACCTTCGCCCGCGAAGACTTTCGGCGATACGTGGCAACCAGGGTGGCGCAGATACCGGCACAACCGGAAAACCCGGGGTTCGAGATCACCCACGACACCACGCTGCTGGACCGCTACCCCGGAACGCTCGGGGGGAAGACCGGCTTCACCGACCTGGCTCGGCAAACGTACGTCGGCGTGGCCGAACGCAACGGCCGACGGCTCGCGGTGACCTTGCTGGGAGCGGAAACCGCGCCGTTGGGGAGTCTCGGAGAGGCCACCGCCCTGCTCGACTGGGGCTTCGCGCTCCCTCCCCACGCGTCCATCGGCCACCTGGTGACACCCGACGAGAAGAAGTACGACGGTCCCGTGGTCGCCGTCAAAGGCGAGCGTCATGGTCAGGCCGCGGAACGGTCGGCGTTCTCGTCGCGCACCGGACTCAGCCTCGGCGCTGCCCTCGTACTCGCCGTCCTTGTCCTGGCGACTCTGTGGCGGCGCAAAGCTGCGCGGCGAGGAGCCAGCCGACCATAGGCAGCCCAGCCTGCGCAGCCCGTGACCGCACGGGGCGGGTGCGCGCCGTCAGCTTCAGTCAGCCCGACCGGCCGGTTGGTGCTGGACAAGGCCTCGATGGCAGATACCGCGGGTCCGGCGGGGGTGGGCGCGCCGGCGGGTCCCTGGCATGTGAGGATGCGGCGCATGCGTGCCGTGATCTTCGACGAGTTCGGTGCCCGGCCCGAGGTCCGCGACGTCCCGGAGCCGGTGCCAGCGTCGGGGGGCGCGGTCATCCGCGTCGAGGCGACCGGGTTGTGCCGCAGCGACTGGCACGGCTGGCAGGGACACGATCCCGACATCCGCCTGCCACACGTCCCCGGCCACGAGTACGCCGGCGTCGTCACGGCGGTCGGTGCTGGCGTACGCGGCTGGCGGCCCGACGACCGGGTCACCGCTCCCTTCGTCTGCGCGTGCGGGCAGTGCCCGCCCTGCCTGGCGGGCGACCAGCAGGTCTGCGAGCGGCAGACGCAGCCCGGCTTCACCCACTGGGGCTCGTTCGCCGAGTACGTGGCGGTGCAGAACGCCGACGTCAACCTGGTCCGGCTCCCCGACGAGCTGGACTACCCGGCCGCGGCGGCGCTCGGCTGCCGCTTCGCCACGGCGTTCCGGGCCGTGGTCAGCCAGGGGCGGGTCACCGCGGGCGAGTGGGTTGCGGTGCACGGCTGCGGCGGAGTGGGGCTCTCCGCGGTGATGATCGCGGCGGCTTGCGGCGCGCAGGTGGTGGCGGTCGACGTCGCCCCCGGCGCGCTCGAGCTGGCCAGGAGCTGCGGGGCCACGGTCTGCCTGGACGGCAGTGCCCTCACCGGACCCGGCGCGGTGGCCGCGGCCGTTCGGGAGGCAACCGGCGGCGGCGCCCACCTGTCGCTCGACGCGTTGGGCAGTCACGCCACCTGCACCGCCTCGATCGAAAGCCTGCGGCGCCGCGGACGGCACGTGCAGGTCGGACTCCTCCCCGCCGCCCAGGGCCGCCCGGCCCTGCCGATGGAGCTCGTGATCGCGTTCGAGCTGGAGCTGCGGGGCAGTCACGGCATGGCCGCGCACGCCTATCCGGAGCTGCTCCGGCTGGTCACCGCCGGCGTACTGCGCCCCGCCGAGCTGATCACCCGCACCGTCGGCCTCGCCGAGGTGCCCAACGCGTTGGCCACGATGGACCGGCCCGCTCCCGGCGGAATGTGCCTCATCCACCCTCGGTGAGTGGACGGTCGCCGGACACCTGCTCGGCGGCGCGGCGTACGTCGTCGAGCAGTATCTCCATGTCGTTGCGGGTGGTGCGGTAGTTGAGTACGCAGCCGCGTAGCGCGAAGCGGCCGTTGATGGTCGCGTTCGACAGGTACGAGCTACCGGCCTGCTGCAGCGAGACCAGGATTCGTTCGTTGAGGCGATCGAGTTCCTGCTCCTCGACCCGGGACATCGGCCCGGTACGTACCGCCGGGGGCAGGTAGCGGAAGCAGAAGATGGAGAGCTCGACCGGGGAGAGCAGCTCGAAGTCGTCGCTGGCGTCGACGAGTTCCGCCAGGTGGCGGGCGCAGTCGAGGTTGGATTCGATCGCTTCGCCGACAGCCTGCGAACCGGCGTGGGCCAGCACCATCCAGACCTTGAGGGCGCGGAAACGCCGGGAGAGGTCCGGGCCGTAATCCCAGAAGGTGAACGCTTCGGCGGGCTCGGTCTGCATGACCCGGGTGTAGTCGGCGTCCAGGGTGAAGGCGGCGCGCGCCGCCTCGGGGTTGCGGTAGATGAGGCAGCCGCAGTCGGCGGGCAGGTAGAGCCACTTGTGCGGGTCGAGCGCGATCGAGTCCGCCTCCGACAGGCCATCGAAGAGCGCGCGGGCCGAGGGGGCGAGCCGGGCGAATCCGCCGTAACAGGCGTCGACATGCATCCACAGCCCGTAACGCTTCGCCGCTGCCGCGATCTCCGCCAGCGGATCGACCGCACCGGTTCCCACCGTGCCCGCGTTCGCAACCACACAGAACGGATCCGCTGCCGCGCTCAGGTCCTCTTCGATCTTGCGTACGAGGTCGTCGACGTCCATCCGGAAGCGTGCGTCCACCGCGACCTCTCGTACGTTCCCCCGCCCGATACCGAGGAGGGCCGCGGCCTTGTGGATCGAGTGGTGGGTCTCCTGGGAGGCGTAGATGCGCAGCGGCCTGGGATGGGCGCTCACGCCGTCGGCTGCGACCGCATCGCCGCAGTGGCGGTGCCGCGCGGCGGCGAGAGCGGTGAAGTTGGCCATCGAGCCGCCGCTCATGAAGAGCCCACCCGCGCTCGGGTCACAGCCGAGCGCCTCCTTGATCCAGCCGATCGCCACGTGTTCCAGCTCGGTGGGGGCCGGCGCTGACCGCCAAGCGGGAAGGTTCGCGTTCAGAGCCGAGGCGAGGAAGTCGGCCACCGACGCCACCGCCGTGCCCGGCGCGGAGACGTACCCGAAGAAGCGCGGATGCGCGTTGTGCCGGCTACCAGGCGCTATCACATCGCGAAAGACGTCGAGCAAGTGGCTGAAATCGCGGCCCTCGGCAGGCAGCGGCTCGGCGAGCAGATCCTTCAGCGCGGCCGCAGACGTCCGCGGAGTGATGGGTTGGTCGCGGATCGAGCCGTGGTAGGCGGCGACCCACTCCACCGCTTCCAGACCCATCTCGCGGATCCTTCCAGGCGAGGGATCCAACGCGGACTCACCGGT
The DNA here is from genome assembly GCF_040656135.1 of Micromonospora sp. NPDC050200. NCBI lineage: Bacteria > Bacillati > Actinomycetota > Actinomycetes > Micromonosporales > Micromonosporaceae > Micromonospora > Micromonospora sp. NPDC050200. Next base: position 92,439 of record NZ_JBFALG010000020.1, on the reverse strand, counting down.
CGATCGGCCGGGTGAGCTCGGACTCATCGCCGGAGCCTACCCAGGCCCCGTCCGACGAGTACAGCGAGAATTCCCGCACCTGGCGGCGCCGGTTGGGCCGCTGGAGCTGCCACCGCCGGTCCCTTTGGACGAGCCGCTCGACGACATCTCCCCCCGGTTATGCCGAGTTCCTCCGCCTTGCCGACGGGGCCACCTGTGGAAGCAGGATCCGGTTCTCGTCGAACGTGCGACCGGCGAGTGGTGGTGGTTTGCGTCGGTCACGTATCAGGGCGTTCGCTGGTTTCCTGCGGCCTCCACCTGGCAGTCAAGGATTGAATGATGGTTCAATTCTTGCGTGGCCTACCGGAGCACCGAGCGTGTGAGAGCTCGACTGATCGCCTCGCGGGAGCGGATCATTGCCGCCGCACTGGAGATCATGGCCGGGCACGGATACGCCGGCTGTTCGGTCGCCGCCGTCGCCGAGCAGGCCGGCGTGGCGACCGGCAGCGTCTACCGCCATTTCCCCACCAAGGCCGATTTGTTCGCCGAGGTGTTTCGCACGGCCTCGCAGCGCGAGGTGGACGCTGTCGCGCGCGCCGCGGCGCTGGAGACCACCATCGCCGAGCGGATGTCAGCCGTCATCGAGACGTTCTCCGGTCGCGCGCTGCAGTCCCCGCGGTTGGCGTACGCCCTGCTCGCCGAGCCGGTCGACCCAGCGGTCGACGCGGAGCGGCTCGCCTTCCGCCGTGCGTACGCCGAACTGATCGCCGGGTACGTCGCCGCGGGTGTGGCGAGCGGTGAACTACCCCCGCAGGACCCGGAGCTGGCCGCGACCGCTCTGGTCGGCGCCCTGGCCGAGGCCATGGTCGGTCCGCTGGCCGCCGGGGTCGCCGGCCCGAGCACCATCCCCAGCCTGATCACGTTCATTCACCGCGCACTTGGAGTATCGCCGTGACGACACACGAGGTCTTCAACCAGGTTCCCGCGCTGGCCGGCCACGACGCGGCGGACGACCCGGCACTGCTCGACGGCCTCGAGCGGGAGGGCGCCGGCTGGGCCGCCGCCGAGCTGCACGAGCTCGGCCGGATGGGCGGTACCGAGCAGGCGATCGAGTACGGACGGCTGGCGAACGAACACCCGCCGGTGCTGCGCACCCACGACCGCTACGGCCACCGGATCGACGAGGTGGAGTTCCACCCGGCCTGGCACGAGCTGATGCGCACCGCGGTCACGCACGGCCTGCACGCCGCGCCGTGGGCGGACGGCCGGCCGGGCGCACACGTGGCCCGGGCGGCCAAGTTCTACACCTGGCGCCCCGACGCCGGGCACGGCTGCCCGATCTCGATGACCTACGCGGCGGTGCCGGCGCTACGACACAACGCTGAGCTGGCCGCGCAGTACGAGCCGCTGCTCACCGCCGCGACGTACGACTTCGGGCTGCGTCCACCGCTGGCCAAGCAGGGGCTGCTGGCCGGAATGTCAATGACGGAGAAGCAGGGTGGCTCGGACGTGCGCGCCAACGCCACCACCGCCCACCCCGAGCCGGACGGCACCTACCGGCTTCTCGGGCACAAGTGGTTCACGTCGGCGCCGATGTGCGACATCTTCCTCACCCTCGCCCAGGCACCGGGCGGACTCACCTGCTTCCTCGTCCCGCGCGTCCTTCCGGACGGCACGCGCAACACGATGCGGCTGATGCGCCTGAAGGACAAACTCGGCAACCGGTCCAACGCCTCGGCGGAGGTCGAGTACGAGCACGCGGTCGCCTGGCGCGTCGGAGACGAGGGCCGTGGCGTGCGCACCATCATCGACATGGTCAACCTGACCCGCCTCGACTGCGTCATCGGCGCGGCAGCCGGGATGCGCCAAGGCGTGATCACCGCCGCCCACCACGCCACCCACCGGCGGGCCTTCGGCCGTTACCTCGTCGACCAGCCGCTGATGCGCAACGTGCTGGCCGACCTCGCGGTCGAGTCCGAGGCCGCCACCGTCCTCATGATGCGGCTCGCCGGAGCGACCGACCGATCCGCGCGCGGCGACGCCAGCGAGACCGCGTTCAAACGGCTCGCCCTCGCCGTCGGCAAGTACTGGGTCTGCAAGCGCTGGCCGGCACACGCCGCCGAGGCCCTCGAATGCCTGGGCGGAAACGGCTACGTCGAGGAGTCAGGCATGCCGCGGCTGTTCCGCGAGTCCCCACTGAACTCGATCTGGGAGGGCTCCGGCAACGTCGCCGCGCTGGACGTACTGCGCGCTCTCGCCAAGGAACCCCAGGTCATGGAGGCGTTCCGGGCCGAGGCGACCGCCGCCGCCGGCGCCGACGCGCGGCTCGACGCCGCGGTACGCCAGGTGCAGGCCGACCTGTCCGACCACGGCGACCTCGAACTGCGGGCCCGCCGCGTCGTCGAACGGCTCGCACTGGTCCTGCAGGGCTCGCTGTTGGTGCGGCACGGCCATCCCGCCATCGCCGACGCCTTCTGCGCCTCCCGGCTCGGCGGCGACCACGGCCAGACGTTCGGCACACTCCCGAGCGGGATCGACTTCGCCGCGATCATCTCCCGCGCCGTACCGAAGGTGGGCTGACCGAAAGCGCCGGGGCAGGCCGCGATGTCCATCCAGGCGCAGGGATTCGCCGGCGGCGGCCAACTGGATCACGTACGGTGAACCGTCGACATGGGGTCTCGACCGTGACCCCTCCGATCTGGTCGCCTCGGGCGACCCACTGACCGACCGCGACCAGCGGCGGTTCGAGCGGGTGGAGATACTGCGTCTCCCACCTGCCATCGTGGTCGATCTACACCCGGTGACCGCTTCCCACCGTGCCCGCGTTCGCCACCACACAGAACACCAGTGTTGTCGACGCGTTCACCGTCAAGATCGCCTCGGTTCCTAGCCTGACCGAGTTTTGCGGCTGTGCCGTTGCGAGTGGCACGCCCGACAGAAGCTTGGAGGGACACATGATCTTGCACCGCCCCCACCGCCGGGCGTTGACGGCCGTCGCTGTCACCGGACTGCTCGTCGGCGTGCTGAGCGGACCGGCACTCGCGCAGGAAACGCCTCCCGCGACCTCGATCCACGACGGCGACGTCATCCACGGCGTCACCACCATCTACGCCGCAGGTTTACCCGTGCCTTCGCTGGATCTGGACGGTGGCCCGCTGAGCACCGCCACGGTGTCGAGCCTGCCGGCCACCCTGCGCTTCGAGGGTGAGGGAATCCAGAGTGGATCCCAGCGACTGCTGAACTCGGTCTGGGTGAACGGCAAGCTGGTAACCCTGATCAACAAGGACTACCTCGGCTACGCCACGGCGGAGATCGCGATTCCGGCCGGCTACCTGACCGCCGGAACGAACACCGTCACGATCCGCGCCGGCAGCTCGATCTCGCCCACCGACCTCACCGCGAACCACGACGATTTCACTGTCCGCAACATCCGGGTCACGACGCTTGACGGTACGGACATCTCTGATCCCGCGGTTCCGCCCACCCGCGCCGTATCCCTCGGCGACGGCTACCCGGGCGGCAACGCGACCGAACAGCAGGTGACCGCCAACTTCGCCGTCACCCTCGACGAATCCCGGGCGCACGGTGTCGCCGCAACCGTGGACACCCGCCCGTTGAACGACGGCCCACACACCCTCACCGCAACCTCGGTCGGCAGCGCCACGATCGTCCGGTTCCTGACCGACAACACCGGACCTGTCATCACCGGCACCACCCCCGCTGACGGCGCCACTGTCACCGGGGATCGAGTCGAGGTCACCGTGGCGGCAACCGACAGCGTCTCCGCAGTCGCCTCCGTGACCGCCAGGCTGGACGGTCGCACCATCCCCGTCCCGAACTCCTTCCCGACCGGCAACATCCCGGCCGGCGAGCACACCCTGGCCGTATCCGTCACGGACGCGGCAGGCAACGCGAGCACCGAGAACGTCACGTTCCGGACCCCACCGCCGACCATCGAACCTGGTGCCTACGACCGCGGCCAGATCCGGCCCGGCCCCATGGCGGGTCCCGACGTGGCGCGCATCGTGGCCTCGGGCGACATCGCCTGCGCGGCGACCAGCCGCACCACGCCCACGGTCTGTCAACAAGCCGCCGTCGCCGACACGGTCAGGTCGCTGAACCCCGACGCCGTGCTCACTCTCGCCGACAACCAGTACGACGTCGGCACGCTCCCCGCGTTCCTCTCCTCCTACGACAAGTCGTGGGGCGCGTTCAAGGACATCACCTACCCGATCGTCGGCAACCACGAGTACGGGCAGGCCTACTACCCGGGGGCCCGCGCCGACGGCTACTTCGACTACTTCAACGGCGCAGGTGTACCTGACGGTCGGGCCGGCGACCGGGAGAAGGGCTACTACTCGTACGACATCGGCCGCTGGCACGTCGTGGCACTCAACAGCGAGTGTGGCGTGGTGTCGTGTGCTCCGGGCTCGGCGCAGTACGCCTGGCTCCAGCAGGACCTCCAGCGGCACCACAACCAGTGCGTCATGGCCGCCTGGCACAAGCCCGTGCACACCGGCACCTTCCGCGGCGGAATCTACGGCAACCCCGACGGCAGACCGCTCTACGAGCTCGCCGACCGGTACGGGGTGGACGTGGTCCTCAACGGACACGACCACAGCTACCAGCGGTTCGCGCCGCAGGACGTGGACGGCAACCCCCGGCCCGACGCACCGCGGGCGTTCATCGTCGGCACCGGAGGCGTCGGGTTCCACGGCACCCCTGACCAGGTCCCCAACCTGGAGGTCGCACAGGGCGACACGTTCGGGGCGCTTGAACTGACCCTCAGGCCCACCGGTTACGACTGGCGGTTCGTGCCGATCGCCGGCAGCACCAGCGGCTTCACGGAGTCCGGCTCGGCATCCTGCCACCGCTAGCCACCGTCAGTCTCCCGACGAGTGGCCTCGCCGACCGCATCCCGGTTGGCGGGGCCACCCGTCAGGGGCAGGCGGCGGGACAAGGCCGCTCCGACTCTCTCCACCACGCCTGCAAAGCCCCAGCCCGGCCAGCAGCGCGGCGGCCCCCGCCCGACCCGCCTTCTCCTCGACGCTGAGCACCCCGCCGAAGCCGGTCAGGAGAACAAGAGGACCGTCTTGCGGGTGGCGTCACCGAAGGTGAGATTCCGCCCGGCCGTGCCGGGCGCCGGGGTGACGGCCACCTCGAAGGTGATCGTGGTGCCGGCCGGGACCTGGTGGTTCTCGTTGGCGCTGATGACCACGAACTGGTCGCCGATGGTGGTCGGATTGACCGTCACCGTCTGCTGGTTCAACGCCTGCGCGGTGGGCGTCGGGTTGCCGGGAAAGACATAGACCGCCCTGACCTGGACCAGATCGCCCTGGTGGAGGCCGGCCAGGTCCAGCTTCGACTGGTGACCGATGATACCTGCGGCGGTGACCTGGTAGCCGGTGTGACCGTCGCTCCATCGGATGGCGTGGAAGGCGCCGTCCGCCGGGACTGTGAAACCCGGGTAGATCGTGACGATAGAAGCCGTCTTCACGTCCTTGCCCCCTTCTGCGGTGTCGCCGATCATCACCGCGAACTCGGTGTGCGTGCCCCGGAACGCGTTCGCGTCACAGGTGTGCTGGGCGCCGATCCGGGCGGTGCTGGTGTACTGCCAGATCCGCGGAACGGCCGACGGCGTCCCGTACGCCTGCCAGCCGGGACCAGTGTCTCCGCCGGCTCTCGTGTACGCGGTGGTGAAGGCCTCGTCGAGGTTGTGCGGATAGTTGGCGTTCCAGCGCGGAAAGTCGCCCAGCGCGCTGGAGCCGTACTGGCCCTTCGAGGCGTACATCACCGCTGTCTTGGAGGTGCGCCTCTCCAGCTCGGTGCCGACCTGGACGCCGACGGCGGGCGCGACGCTGTCGTACGGCCACCGCTCCAGGTCGATCTGCCAGAAGAACCCGGGCCAGCTTGACCACCAGGGCAGATGCGCGTCGGCGTAGGCGATCGCGGTCTGCGCCTGGGTTGCCGTCGGCACCCCGGAGCGGACCACGACATACATCCCGAGGTACGGGATGCCGGCGTTCCGCCCGGCGGTCAGGATCCATCCGCAGCTCAGGCTATGAAAGACGCCGGATGGTGATTGCTCGGTCCCCTTGCTGGTCAGGAAGCTGATGCCCAGGGCGGCCGCCGCGGCCACCCGGGCCGGGGTCAAACCCCTGCTGACGTCGTAGTCGCTGGTATCCCATCCATAGAGCGTCACGGGCCGCACCTCCGGCTCCGAACATCGAGTGGCGACACGGTAGGCCACACTGCCCGTCGACACGCCACCGCCAACGGCGAAAATATGACGTTTTCTCGCCGTCATCACGAAATGTGTTATACGAACCGTACGTCGCCGCAGTAACAGCTATAACCCCTGCTCAGGACCCTTTTCGATGGGTGCAAAATGCGGCTCTGGCAGTGTCAGCCGCCCGACACCCCGGGACGACGTCGCTCAGTCGTGCTCGTCCGCGGGCTGTGACAACCTGTCCGCCGGCAGTGAGGAGCACGGCGACGGCTCAGATGAAACTGAGCCGTCGCCGCGGTCCGCACCGTCAGTGGCGCGCCCAGCGGCCGACCACGGCCGCCGCGCCGCCGCCCCGGCGTACCGGCTCGGCCGCGGCGAGCAGCCGGCCGTCCTCCAGGAACTCGATACCGGTCGCGGCGCCGATCTCCAGGGTGGAAGAGAAGGCGTGACCTGGGGGGAGGCCGTTGGCGTACGCGGTGATGAACGCCGGCTCGGCCTGAGTGCTGGCGCCGTTGCGCTGCGATGCCCGCGGCGCCGCCAGCGCCTCCGGCAGGGTCATTCCCCGGTCGATCCGGTTGACCAGCATCTGCAGGACCGTGGTGATGATCGTCGCGCCCCCGGGCGTGCCGACAGCCAGGAACGGCCGTCCGTCGGCCAGCACGATTGTGGGCGACATCGAACTGCGCGGGCGCTTGCCCGGCGCCGGCAGGTTCGGGTCGGGCGCGGTGCCCTGGGTCGGCGCGAAATTGAAGTCGGTCAGCTCGTTGTTGAGCAGGAATCCCCGACCGGGTACGACCATCCCGTTGCCGCCGGTCGCCTCGATGGTCAGCGTGTACTCCACCACGTTGCCCCACCGGTCGGCCACGGTCAGGTTGGTGGTGCTCTTGCGGTCGTCGCGGGTGTCGGCGACCGTCGCCGCCGAGCAGCCGTCGTAGGCGCTGTCGGGGACGCCGGGTGCGACCGGCTTGGGCAGCGCCGCCGAGGCATCGATCAGGCACGCGCGTTCCTTGGCGTACGCGTCGCCGAGCAGTTCGCGGAGCACGTTGGGCGGGGTGTGGTCGCCGACGTACCGGTTGCGGTCGGCGAACGCCAGCGCGCTGGCCTCCAGGTAGTGGTGCATCGCCTGGGTCGCGGTCATCGACCGCAGGTCGAACTGCTCGAGAATGTTGAGCGCCTCGCCCACCGCGGTGCCGCCGCTCGACGGGGTGGACATGCCGTACACCTCGAGACCGCGGTAGTCCGACCGGGTCGGCTCGGGGAAGCGGGCGCGGTAGCCGGCGAGGTCGCCGGAGGTCATCCCGGCCGGGCGGATCGGGTACGGCCATGAGCCGATCGGCTGCGCCGCCACCGGCGGGTGCTGCACGGTGGCAACCAGGTCGTTGCCGACCTCGCCCCGGTAGAACACGTCGGTGCCCTGCCTGGCGATCAGCCGGTACGTCTCGGCGAGGTCCAGGTTGCGGAAGGTGCTGCCGACCGCCGGCGGCTGGCCGCCGGGCAGGTACAGCGCGCTGGTCGAGCTGAACTGCCCGAACGCGGCTTGATTCGCGGCGATCTGGCCGGCGAAGGTCTCGTCGACGGTGAAGCCGTCCTCGGCGACCCGCGCGGCGGGCATGAGCATCTGCGCCAGCGACCGGGTGCCCCAGCGGTCCAGCGCGTCCTGCCAGGTGAGCAGGGTGCCGGGGACGCCCGCCGACAGCCCGCTGATCCGGGCCTCGTCGAACCGGTACGGCTGCCCGGTGGCCGGGTTGATGAAGCTGGTCTCGGTCATCGACGCCGGCGCCGACTCGCGGCCGTCGATGGTGTGCACTCGCCCGGTCTTAGCGTCGTAGTAGACGAAGAAGCCACCGCCGCCGACGCCGGCCGAGAAGGGTTCGGTGACGCCGAGCGCCGCCGCCGCGGCGACCGCCGCGTCGACCGCGTTGCCACCGCGCCGCAGCACATCCAGCCCGACCGCCGTGGCGGTGGCATCCACGGTGGACACCGCGCCCCCGTACCCGACGGCCACCGGCTCCTTCGGCGGCTCGGCCGGCTTTGCCTGTGCGGGAACGGCGGTTCCGGCCACGAGCGTGGCCAGAGCGATGGTCGCGGTGATGAGGGCCCGAGGTCTCATGTGGTCTCTCCAGCTCAGCATGGGTGGACCTACTGCCTACTCCCCTGACCCGGAGTAGGCAACCCGAGCAAGCCGATGTTTGAAGCTCGAGGCGCGCCTTCGCCGCCTTTCCGAACGATCCTCAATGCGCCGGCACGACCACCGCTTCCGGCTCGAGGTCGGCGAGCCGAGCCGGCCGCACGACCACGAGCAGAACGGTCATCGCCGCCACCATCCCACCTGCAACCACGAGGGCCATGGCCACCGCGCCGGTACCCAGCACGCCCACCAGGGGCGCGGCCAACGCGCCGACCCCGAACTGCACGGCGCCGAGCAGAGCGGACGCCGTACCGGCCGCTTCCCCGTGCCGGGACAGGGCCAGGGCCGGCGCGTTCGGCATCGCAAGGCCCGCCGCCGCGAGCACCACCCACAACGACACCAGCAGGCTCGGCAGCCCACCGAGCCCGGTCGCGGCGAAGGCGAGTAGCGCCAACCCGGCCCCGGTCCCCACTCCCAGGGCGGCGACGAGAATCCGCTGCGGCGAGTGACGACGCAGCAGCCGTACGTTGAACTGGGTCGCCGCGATCAGCCCGACCGCGCCCGCGCCGAAGGCCAGCCCGAACTGCTGCTCATCCAGCCCGTACTGCTGCTGCAGGACGAACGACGAACCGGCCACGTAGGCGAACAACGCCGCCATGGCCAGCCCGGCGACCAGAACCAGGCCCACGAATGTACGGTCCCGCAGCAGCGAGCCGTACACGATCATTGTCGCGACCACCCCGCCGCGCCGGCGCCGATCGGTTGGCAGCGTCTCGCGGAGGCCGATCGCGGCGACCACGACGAGCACCACACCGAAGGCGGCCAGGGCCACGAACACGCCGCGCCAGTCCGTCCAGCGCAGCAGCCCACCACCGAGGGTCGGAGCGAGGATCGGCGCCGCCCCCATGACCAGCAGCAGCCGGGAGAGCAACTTGGCGAAGGCCGCACCGCTGAACAGGTCGCGGACCACGGCCATCGCGACCACCGAGGCCGCTGCGACGCCGAGGCCCTGCACCACCCGCAATCCACCGAGAACCGCGATGTTCGGTGCGACGACACAGAGCACCGACGCCACGACGTGCAGCGCGATGCCGGCGATCAGCGGCGTCCGCCGACCGACAGCGTCGGACAGCGGGCCGATCAGCAACTGGCCGACGGCGAGGCCCGCCAGCGTGCCGGTCAGGGTCAGTTGGACCGCCGCTGACGTGGTCTGGAAATCGGCGACAATCGCGGGAAGCGCGGGCAGGTACATGTCGATGGTCAGCGGACCCACCGCGATCAGCGATCCGAGCACGAGGACGAGCCGCAGGCGTTGTCGGGGGCTCATCAGGTCACCCGGCATCAGCGGGGCGGCCGAACCCTCAGGGGCGTCGACGGGGGCGGTCATCGGGTGGTCTCCGACCGGTCGTTGCGCAGCCGGGCCGGGAATGGTGCGGGAGTCATATCTGGCTCCAAATCCCGATCCGGTGATCTGATTCCCGATCGACCGGGAGGTAACGGAGGTCACAGCCGAGCGGCGGCGGTCAAGCGATGATCCTGGCTGGCCTCAAAAGCCTGCCTGATCTGCGATATGGGGTTCGGGACCGGCGGCCTGCCCATGGCCGCCCCGACCTGGGGCGCGGTGGGAGATGCACGGTTTCCGCAGGCCCGGGCGAGGTCGGCCTCGACGGTCTTCGGGGTGATGAACAGGTGCGGGATGCGTCGGAGGCCGTGCGGTGCGTACAGTTCCGGGTCGGACTTGGGGTGGGCCGGGTAGATCCGGCGCAGGAAACGGGACGAGACATCGACGGCATGACGGCGGACAACATTACGGAAACCGGTCACTACGGCATTGACCGGAGCCGGCTGGAGACCTGTCTCAGCGTCTTTGAGGCGTTGGAGGACCTGCCTCCCGATCACCCCGACGTGGTGCGGGTGCAGCGGGCCACCGCGAAGCTCTACAAGATGATCAAGCAGCGGCGCCGCGAGGAACGGCGGGACGCCATCACGGCGGCCGACCGCGCGGTGACGGCGGCCACCGCCACCGGCGCCCCGGGCCGGATCGACGACGAGACCCAGGGCATCCCGCTCGCCTCCCCCACCGTGGGTGCCACGGCCGGCTTCCTGCACAATCCGCGCGGCTGCTACGTCTGCAAGCAGCGCTACCGCGAGGTGGACGCCTTCTACCATCAGCTCTGCCCGCCCTGCGCCGCGCTCAACCGGGAGCGCCGGAACGCCCGCACCGACCTGACCGGCCGGCGCGCGCTGCTCACCGGCGGCCGGGCGAAGATCGGCATGTACATCGCGCTGCGGCTGCTGCGCGACGGCGCGCACACCACGGTGACCACCCGGTTTCCGCACGACGCGGTCCGCCGATTCGCGGCAATGCCGGACAGCGGGGACTGGCTGCACCGCCTGCGGATCGTCGGGATCGACCTGCGCGACCCGGCCCAGGTGATCGCCCTCGCTGACTCGGTCAGCGGCCAGGGACCACTCGACATCCTGATCAACAACGCGGCGCAGACCGTCCGCCGCACGCCCGGGGCGTACGCGCAGCTCGTCGCCGCGGAGGCGGCGGCCCTGCCGGACGGCCCGCTACCGGAGATGATCACGTTCGCCAAACCGGCCGGCCGGGGCGACCCGGCGGGCAGCCTGAACGCCTCGCCGCAGTCGCCCGCGATCACCCCGCACGCGCTCACCGCGCTGGCGCTGACCAGCGGCTCCGCCTCGCCGGAACGGATCGCGGCCGCCACGGCCATCGACGCCGGCGGTCTGGTGCCAGACCTCGACCCGGTCAACAGCTGGGTGCAGCGGGTGCACGAGGTGAACCCGGTCGAGCTGCTCGAGGTGCAGCTGTGCAACGTGACCGCGCCGTTCGTGCTGGTCAGCCGGCTGCGACCGGCGATGGCCGCGGCGACCGCCCGCCGCAAGTACGTGGTGAACGTGTCCGCGATGGAGGGCCAGTTCGCCCGCGGCTACAAGGGGCCGGGGCACCCGCACACCAACATGGCCAAGGCCGCGCTGAACATGCTGACCCGGACCAGCGCCCAGGAAATGCTGGCCGACGGCATCCTGATGACCAGCGTCGACACCGGCTGGATCACGGACGAGCGGCCGCACCCGACGAAGATGCGGCTGGCGGACGCCGGCTTCCACGCCCCGCTGGACCTGGTCGACGGCGCGGCCCGCGTGTACGACCCGATCGTCCGCGGCGAACAGGGCGAAGACCTGTACGGCTGCTTCCTGAAGGACTACGCACCCTGCGCCTGGTAATCACGCGCCCACCCCGCCGTCGGCCGCACCGGCTCAGGCCGGCACGGTCAGCACCGTCACCCCGTCCACCACAGGTGATGTTCGCCGGGGTTGGGTGGAGCCGGTTGGTTGACTCGTCGGGGTCGTTGCTCGTTGCGGAAGGACGTGCCGAGGAGATATCGCCGCACACCCAGCGGGGGATGCAGCGACCGGCTGGAAGCGGAGAGCATGTCCGCGTCGCCGATCCAGTCGGGGGGCCGGGCTCCGGCGGTGGGATCGTCCACCGCAGAACCCGCCTCATCAGCGTCGCCCCGCCCGACGATGACCGGGTAAACCTGCCCATGGGCGCGTTCCCCTCGGTGGCGCATCGAGTGTTCCACTGAGTCCGAGGCGATGAGCAGCATCGAACATCAGGCCACCTCTACCATGCCGGTGCGCAGGGGATGCTTCCAGCCGGCCCGCTCCGCCAGGCTTCGGCAACCTCAACTCGGTCGAGATCGCCGGCCAGGGCGTCGGGATTACGCCCCCGACTCGCGCCTTCCCACGCGCTTGAGCTGACTCCTTTTTAGGTCCAAACCAGAATATTTCCCTCGCGATGGACCTCGATTGTCACGAGCATGTCTCGCACGTCAAATACCTGTTGATCTCTATTGCCATGCGCCAGAGCGAGTGGTACCCATCTTAGAGCAGGTTGATGACCGAGCGGCCCGGGAGGCGGCGATGATCGTTGCCGCCCCCTGGCCGAACGGCGGCCATCCCGCCACCGACCAGCCATCCGACCGCGTCGCCACGTCCAGCCCAGCTTGGCACACGAGCGGTCGGCATCAAGGCCACGTCTGTCCGGTAGGGACCGACCCGGGAGTGTTCGGAATCCGTGACCCGGCAATCGCATCGACGCATCGGAATACAACACGGCGGATTCAGCAAGGTGACCTGGCAGTAGCGGTGCGGAGACGGATTGTCTCCGCGGCACGAATCGGCCGTCGTGAACGCCAGCGAACGGTGGTGGGGGTGCCCCACCACCGCACAGATCGCGTAAACCCCGCACGATCCCTTGACCCCCGAGAAAGGTGGACCAACTCATGAACCACGCGCAGAATGAAGGGCTGAGCCGGCGCCGCATCCTAGGCGGAGCAGCCGGACTGGCCGCTGGAGCCGCAGCTGTCGCGGCGGGGCTGCCATCCGGCGGCGCGTCCGCCGCTTCCGCGCAATCCGCGCCCGATCTCGCCCGTTGGCGCAAGCAAGCGGCGCACGTGACGATCACCCGTGACGTCTGGGGCGTCGCGCATGTGGAGGGCAGGACCGACGCCGATGCGGTGTTCGGGATGATGTACGCCCAGGCCGAGGACGACTTCAACCGGATCGAACGCAACTATCTGGTGAGCCTCGGCCGCCTCGCCGAGGCCGAGGGCGAGAGTGCGATCTGGCAGGACCTGCGCCAGCGGCTGTTCGTCGATCCCGAGCTGCTGAAGGGGGATCATGCGAAGAGCCCGGCCTGGTTGCGCGAGCTGATGCAGGCCTGGGCGGACGGGCTGAACTATTATCTCGCGACGCACCCCGAGGTGCATCCGCGCGTGATCAATCGGTTCGAGCCGTGGATGGCGCTGAGCTTCTCCGAAGGCAGCATCGGCGGCGACATCGAGCGGGTGCCGCTCACCCAGCTCGAGGCCTTCTACGACAAGCGTGCGGTGGCGATGACCGATGAGGAGCGTGGGCTGCTGTTCCGCGAGCCCAAGGGCTCGAACGGCATGGCGATCGCGCCGAGTCACACACGGGACGGCCATGCGCTGCTGCTGATCAACCCGCACACCAGCTTCTTCTTCCGCTCCGAGCAGCAGGTGACGAGCGGCGAAGGGCTCAATGCCTATGGCGCCGCCACCTGGGGGCAGTTCTTCATCTACCAGGGCTTCAACGCGAACACGGGCTGGATGCACACGTCAAGCGGCGTCGACAATGTCGATGAGTTCGCCGAGACGATCGTGACCGGGGCGGATGGCAGCCACTCCTACCGCTACGACAACGCGCTGCGGCCGGTGACGACGAAGACGATCACGTTGTCCTATCGCACTGCGGATGGCGGGCGGGCGCAGCGCAGCTTCACCACCTTCGCCACACACCACGGCCCGATCGTGCGCGAGGCGGACGGCAAGTGGATTGCGTTCGCGCTGATGAACAGGCCCGTCGAGGCGCTGCAACAGAGCTTCCTGCGCACCAAGACGCGGGACTATGCGGACTTCCTCCAGGTGGCGGGCCTCAAGGCCAACAGCTCGAACAACACGCTCTTCGCGGACTCGAAGGGCGAGATCGCCTTCCTGATGCCGCAGTTCATGCCGGTCCGTGACGATCGCTTCGACTATCTCAAGCCCGTCGACGGCAGCGATCCGGAGACCGACTGGCGCGGGCTGCACAGCCTCGAGAGTCTGCCTCAGGCGGTGAATCCGAAGAATGGCTGGGCGTTCAACACGAACAACTGGCCCTGGACTGCGGCCGGCGCGGACAGCCCCAAGGCCGCCGACTATCCGCGCTATTTCGACCGGGCCGGCGAGAACCCGCGTGGGCCGCAGGCAATCCGGGTGCTGACCGCGCGGAGCGACTTCACCCCGCAGACACTGATCGCAGCCGCCTTCGATTCCTACCTCACCGCCTTCGCCCGGCTCGTGCCGGGGCTCGTCGCGGCGTGGGACAAGCTGCCCGAGGGCGACCAGCAGAAGGCGAAGCTCGCCGGGCCGATTGGCCTGCTGCGCGGCTGGGACTATCGCTGGGGCGCGGGTTCGACCGCGACTTCGCTGGCCGTGTTCTGGGGCGAGGCGCTCTGGACGCCCTTGGCCCAGGCGGCGAGAGACGCGGGCATGTCGATGTGGGATTACCTGGCCGAGCGCGCCACTGACGCGCAGCGGCTCACGGCGCTCGAGTCGGCGGCGGAGCGGCTGACGCAGGATTTCGGCAGCTGGCAGGTGGCCTGGGGCGAGATCAACCGTTTTCAGCGCAACGACGGCGCGATCGTCCAGACGTTCGACGATGCCAAGCCGAGCATCCCGGTGCCTTTCACCTCCGCGCAATGGGGCTCCCTCGCCTCGTTCGGGGCGAAGCGCTGGCCGGGAACGAAGCGCTATTACGGCACCAGCGGCAACAGCTTCGTGGCGGTCGTGGAGTTCGGGCCGAGGCTGCGCGCCTGGGCGGTAACGGCGGGGGGCGAGAGCGGGCATCCCGACTCGCCGCACTTCAACGACCAGGCCGAACGCTACGCGAGCGGCAACCTCCGGCCCGTCTATTTCTATCCGGATGACCTCAAGGGGCATATCGAGCGGAGCTACAAGCCGGGCAATTGATCAGTCGCCAAAGGGGAGCTCAACGGCGAGGCGCTCCTCGGAATTGGAGACGGTGACACCGACCCTTTTGTAGGACAGTTCGTCGATGCCGATGCGTGTCAGGCCGGCCAACCGGTTGGTGCGCGCCTCGGCGTCGGCGCTGACCCTGGCCACGCCGCTACAATTCCCGCAGACGCCGCTCAGGACTCGACCACCGGACGCCACAACAGGCCCGCGAACGAGTTGCTGAATCGCCAGCCTGCAGCACCAATTGGTTGCTGATCAGCTGTCCGGCAAACGTGGGGCGCATCAAGCGGGCGGTCGTAGCACCAGAGCGGCTGGGGCGTCGGGTGGTTCGGGGCGGCGCCGGCGGTGCGACGCCGCCCCGAACCGAGGCGGAACTGTTCCCGTCTACCGGGAGGCGAGGAAGTCGTCGATGGCGATGGTGACCTGCCAGCCGGTGGCGTAGCTACGCACGATCGACAGCACCCGGTCGTGCAGGTCGGTCTCACCGAACCGGTCGTAGGTGTCGGAGATGACCAGGTCCAGCCAGGGCCCCTTGATCGGTCCCGGCTTTCCCTCGGCGGGCTTCGCGAAGAACCGGGCGAGAGCGTCGGCGATCCCGCGCTTCGCCGCACCGACCTGCTCCGGCAGGTCACCCTGCCGGTCGGCCGGCAACTGATCCACGATCGCCGTCGCTTCAGCGAGGTCGGTGACGGCGGAGTCGATCTGATCGGCGTTGTCCAGCTCGGTTGCGGCGATCCGGTCGAGCAGGTCGCGGGCCTGGACGAGGAGTTTCACGACCGCCAGCCGTTGGTTCAGCGCCGCGACCTGCGTAGGTTCGGTGACCTTCGCGATGGCCGTTTCGGCGGCCGTGATCGTCTCCGCCGACGGGTTGGCCTCGGCGGCGGCGACCGCGTCCTGCGCCGCCTTCAGCAGCTGCGCCTGATTATCGGCTAGTTGCACGCTCATCGAGCCGATGATGAGGGGCAGGTTGTTTGCGCCCACGATCCGCATGTCGGCGTTGCCGTTCTGCCGATTCCGGAACATCACCTGTGGCAGGTCGAGTGTCACGGTTTGCCAGGTGTTGACCATCGCGGCGGTGATGCTCACGCGGGTCGTGCTGTGATACGCCGACCCGGTGGCCGCCGAGTCGTAGTGGAGGACGAACGAGCCGGCGACCGGGGAGCGGTACTCGATGGTCGCGGTGGCGTCGTACGGGCCGCCGGTGAGGTAGCGGTCGTCGACGGCGAGGTAGAGGTTGTTGCCGGAGTTGAACGTGTTCCTGTCGATCTGCAGGGCGCGCCGACCGTCGACGACGATCTCGTGCGCGGGGCCGCTCTCGTACGGAATCCAGGTCAGCCCGTCGGGCTCAGCGGAGAAGTCCATCGAGACCCGGGTCACCGGGGGAGCCGGTGGCACCACGTCGATGCGCACCGCCGAGATGGCGAGCGGAAGGTTGGCAACCGCGTTCAGCCGCAGGTCCGCGCCACCGTTCTGCCGATTGGTGAACCGGATGTCGGGGATGTCGACGGTCGCCGTCTGCCACTGGTTCGCCTGGCCGGCGCCGATCGTCACCGCCGTCGAACGCTGGTAGGCCGAGCCGCTCTGCTGCGAGTCGTACTGGACGGCGAACGAGCCCGTGACCGGAGAGCGGTAGCTGATCGTGGCCTTCACCGGGTACGGCCCGCCGGAGATCGCCGCGTCGTCGACGAACATGTAGAGCTGGTTGGCGCCGCCGAAGGGATTTTTCTGCAGCTCCAACGCCCGGCGGCCGTCGACCTCGGTCGTCACGAACGGGGCGTCCTCGTAGTTCTTGTAGGTCAGCCCGTCGGCCTTGTCCGCCGCGACGTCGAACGAGACCGTGTACCGGTTCGGGATCGGGCTTCCGCCCGGGCCCGGGTCAGGGTCGACCCAGTCTGACCGCTCGGCCAGGTACGCCCGGCCCTGCGCGTCCTTCTTCAGCAGGAAGTAGTAGTCGACGGTGCCTGGCAGGGACAGATACTCCGCCTTCAGCGAGTCCGGGGTCACTGTCAGCCGCATCGCCCCGAAGTGCGTGGCATCGCGGAACTTGCTGCCCGGCGCGACGCCGAACAGCGGGGTCAGTCCGGCGCCGCCGTTGCCGGAGATGGCGATGTTGTAGCCGTCGGCCGTCTCGATGTGCTCCGCGTGGTGATCGTGGCCGGCGAGGATCAGATCCACGCCCGGCGTCATCAGCCAGGAGCGGTCCAGGTTGTTGCCGGCCTTGCCGGAGGAGTAGATCGGCTGGTGGCCGCCGACGACCTTCCAGGCGGCCGAGCTGTTCGTGAGCGTGTTGCGGTACGCGTCGTAGATCGGCGGCTTCGAGCTGCCCGTCGCCGTCTGGCAGTTGGCGTCGGGGTTGACGAAGTCGAGCAGTCCGTTGCCGAGGCCGGCGACGAAGGCGGCCGGAACCTTGAAGTAGTCCAGGCTCGGCCGGACGCTCTCCGGCGAGCAGCCGTTGCCGTAGTCGTGGTTCCCCATGATGGGGAACAGCTTGCCGGCGTCGATATCCGCCTTGTACGGCGCCTGGGCCTTGACAACCTCCTCGGGTAGGCCCTGCTGGTACGTGTTGTCGCCGGTGGTGAGGATGGCTTCTGGGTTCCAGGAGTGGACCATGTCCGCGACCTGGTACTCCTCGGCGCAGGTCCGGTCAGCGCCGCAGCCGCCGTAGTCCCCGATCACGGCGAGGACCAGGCGATCCTGGGGCGGGTGATTCGCATCGACCGGCGGGGTGATCCGCTGAAGCTCCCCAGCGACCGCGCCCGCCGCGGTGGAGAGCCCCGCCGACAAGATCAGCGCAGCGACCGATGTCAGCGTGATGCCGAGTTTTCGTTTGACTAGCAAGCCCAGCTCCTTGGCATGTCGCGATCAACAAGGCCGGAGGCTAGGCGGTTGGGGTGATCGCCCGATGAACCCGAAACAAACCGGAACGGGCTCGCCCCGGACCAGGCAGACAAATGTCCCGACCGTTGCGGTCACGGCGGCGACCCCGTGGAACCCTCTGGTCACGGCCTCCCCGCTCGCCGATGCCGCCGACGTGCACTCAGCTACGCCGCGCGGGTCCGGGCCGCGCGGCCCGGGCCGGCTGCCGGCCCACGACCGCCACCTTCAACGGTCCGTTGTTCCGCGGCAGCCCTCCCGGCTCCCCGCTCTCGGCGCCGAACCGGTGGGCGCCAGGCGTGACGGCCCCAGAGCGGCAAGCGGCAGCGGCTGGGGCGCGTCCAGGCGGCGGCGGTGGGCTTGGTGGTCGCGGTGGGCGGGCCGGCCAGTAGCGCCGCGCAACCGGCCGGCCCGCCAGGTGCGCCGTCACGGCGCCAGGTGCTTCTCGAACCAGTGGTGGGCGTAGTGCTCGGTGTTGTACGCCTCGATCTCGCGGTAGCCGGTCGAGCGGTACATCGCGATCGCCTCGGTGAGGTGGCGATTGGTGTCCAGGCGGACGGCTGTCCAGCCACGCTCGGTGGCGTATCGTTCCAGTTCGCTCAGCATGCGCCGGCCGATCCCGAGTCCGCGCACCGTGTCGGACACCCAGACGCGCTTGATCTCGGCGGGTGCGTCGTGGTGGAGCTTGACCGCGCCGCAGCCGACGGGCTCGGCGTTGAGGGTGGCGAGCAGGAACACGCCGGCGGGCGGGACGAGTTCCTCGTCGTGCACCGGGTTGCTCAGTGCCGGGTCGAACCCGTCGCCGAACCGCATCGCGACGTCTCGGGCGTAGGCGCGCACGCATGCCCGGGCCCGTGGGTCGCCAGGCGGGCAGGGCTCGATGGTGACCATCGACGCGATGAGCAGTCGCTCGACCTCGGCCATCGCCGCGACGAGCCGTTCGCGGCGTTGCTCGGTGAGCGGCTCGAGGATCGACCAGGCGAACGTGTCGGAGCGCTTGTCGAGCTCAGCCCACTCGGCCCGGCCGATGTCAGTGAGTGCGGCGGCCCGTACCCGTGCGTCGCCGCCGGCCTGGTCGGCCGGCCCGACGGTGATGAGCCCGTCGCTTTCGAGGGTACGCAGGAGCCGGCTGAGGTATCCGGAGTCCAGCCCGAGCCGCGCGCGTAGCGCCGCGACCTCGGCGCCGCCGGGGCCGATTTCCCACAGCAGACGTGCCTGCGCGAGGGGGCGTCCACGGGCCATGTACTCGTCGTCGAGTGCTCCCACCCGTTGGGTGACCGTCCGGTTGAACCGTCGCACCGCAGCGACGAACTCAGAGTTCATGTACCTGACTTTAGTCAGGCATATGAGCCTGCCGGCACGGGGTCCTCGTCGTCGAGGGTGCCCCTTCTCGAACACGGCGAGGTAGCGATCGACGGGTGCTTTGATGACAGACCGGCAGCGACAAGCGCGAGCACTTCTCGCTCGCGCGGCGTGAGCACGTCGAGTTCGGGAGCCGGCCCGGGCCGGAGCCAACGGCCGTCGAGCGTCTTCCGGCGGACGCGGATCAGGTCGGTCAGGCGAGTCAGGCTGCGCGGAAACAGAGGGCAGAGCCCCGAGGGTGCAGGTACGCCGCCTACTCCGACTTCGCCCGACGGAGATGGAGCTACATTTCCCGGCCTGCCTCGGCCAGCTCGGCGAGTATTCCCTCACAGCTGCGGACGACGACCTGCGCGGCGCGCCGCTGGGCCAGCCGGAGCAAGGGATCCTCCGCGAGTTCCCGCCATCGCCATTGCGCGTCGGAGGCGACCTCCCAGAGCCGTTGGACGCTGGCGTCGTGCTCGACGCCGAGGCGGGTCGCCAGGCCCGCCCCATCGCCGCCGACCAGCCGCAGCGCCTCCGCGGTCAGCCCGGCGTCGAACTCGAGCCGTGCGTTCCTCAGCGCCGCGAGCAGGCGCAGCTCCGGGAACTCGTGCGCACCGGCGATGATCTGCTCCACCGCGCTGAGCAGCTCGCCGGTGCCCGGGCCGGGTTCGGCCTGCAGGAGGGCTTCCACTGCGGCCAGCGCCGAGCGCACCTTGAGAGTGTCCCGCCGGTCGACGAAGAAGCGGTTCATCGACTCGCGCAGCTCGGTCAGGCCGCTGCGTCGGATGAGTTCGCCGGCAAGCTTGCCCCGGCTGTCGCAGCCGGTCCGGACGAGGGTGGTCGCCAGCCGGACGCCGGAGAGGCCGAGCCGGTCCAGCAGCGCCGCGCGTACCTGGACGTCCAGCGGTATCGGCAGCTCGTCGCGGAGGAAGCGATCGGCGGAGAGCAGGTGCGCCTCCAACTCCTCACGGGACAGCCGGGACAGCTGCGCGAGCGCGGCGAAGTCCGACTCGCTGAGCACCCGCCCGGCCAAGCCGATCAGCCCGCTGCACGCCACAACGTTCATGCAGAGCGCGTTGACCCGGGGGTCGCGGTACTGCCGTCGGGCGAGCTGGCGGGCGGTGAGCAGTGCGTCGATCCGTCCGCCGCTGGTTTCGTCGACCCGGGACAGCACCAGGATCACGTTCACTGGAGCGGCCTGCCCAACCCGGCCTTCTCGGGTGGACTCCAGTACGGTGAGGTCGCTGTCGCGGCCGTCGCGGGTCAGGTACAGCACCGCGTCCGCTTCTCGCAGCGCCCGGTCCATGACGGGCGTCTGGCCGTGCTCGCCGGCGCCGTTGGTCGCCGGCGTGTCGATCAGGGTCACCTGCCGCAGGGCTCGGGTGGGCCATTGCACCACGATGTCGCGCAGCTCGCCCGCCCGCCAGCCGACGAGGTCCGCCCGCATCCCGGTTGCCGACTTCACTACCGTCAGCTCTTGCGGCGGGTGGCTGATCGAGTAGGCGGTGGCGCGCGGCTGCGGACCGTCCTCGTACCAGGTGAAAACGCCGGCGCCGTCCGGGCCGTCGACGGGCGCGACCTCCTCGCCCATGATCGCGTTCAGTACGGTCGACTTGCCGGACCGCCACGGACCGGCGATCGCGATGCGCAGCGGTTGCTCCAGCCGGGCCAGCTGATGCCGGAGGTGACCCGTGGCCCTGGGGTTGTCCCGATAGAGCTGCAGGGCTTGGTGCAACAGTCCCCACACCGCCTCGTCCAACTGCAGGCCAACTGTCATGCCCGGGGCTCCAGCCTCGCCGGCGCGGGCCGGGGGGCGGTCAACTGCTGGGCCTGCTCATAGACGGCGGCCAACCGGGTCATCGTCACCCGGATCTCGCGTTGGCGCTGGTCGCGCACGGCCGCTTCGGTGTCGGCGGCCTGTTTGGCGGTGCGGAACGACTGGACGATGGCCTCCTGCAACTCTTCGGTCAGCGCGGCGAAATGGTCCCGGAGCATCCGCTGCACCTGCCGGGTGGTGTCCCGGCAGTCCTTGTTCATCCGGACGAAGAAGTCGTCGACGTGTCGCTGGATCGCTGTCTTGACGGTCGCCTGGCGGCGGCGGAGCAGTTGCTTGCTCTCGTCCCGGATGCTCTTGCCGCCGAAGAGCGCGCCGGCGCCGATCGAGACGGGGTTGATCATCGGCATACCGGCCAGCGTCATCGCCAGGCCGAACATCAGCAGGCCACCATAGGAACCCTTCATGCCGGTGATCATTTTTTGGCTCACCGTGAACCGGTCGACGGTCGGCCGCTCGATTTCCGGGAGCCGATCCAAGAGATCCTCCGGCACCGTCGTCGGCAATGGCGGCAGCAGGTCATAGCCATACCGGGCGAAGTTGCCGGCCACTCGCCGGGCGGCCCAGTCGCAGCGCTGGGCCAACCACTCGTGGTTCGCCTCCACCGCCTCGACCAGGCTGCGCTGCAGCCACTCCTGGAAGGCGTCCCAGGCGACCAGCGGGTCGGCTGTGTCGAACGCCTCGTCGACCATTCGCAGGATCTGCCGGGTTCGGTCGCGCAGGTCGTACTCGATGTCGGAGAGCAGGTCGGCCATCTCGTCGGCGAGCGTGTTCTGCCACCGGGTGGAGCAGCGGCGCAGCTCGTCGACCTCCCGCTGGGCCGCGTGCAACCGGGAGATCGGGCCGGACTGTTCCTCCGCACCCTGGCTGTCCAGCTCGGCGCGCAGCGGCGCGGCGAGCTGCTCCACCGCGGTGCGGGCGATCATTCCGACCGAGGCTCGGGCCAGCACGTCGGCCTTGCCGGTCAGGTCCCGCTGCAGGCGGGCGATCAGCAGCGGGAAACCGGACTCCGCGTTGACCCCGTGGTCGTCGGCGACCGCCGCGCGCAGGCGCAACGCCGCCGAGACCGGGATCAGCGCCGCCGATATCCCGGCCTCGGTCAGGTGCCGCCGATTGTGCTCGGCGACCGTGCGCCAGTCGGGCACCAGGTCGGTCTTGGTTTGTACCACCACGACGTTCGGGTGCGACCGGGTGAGGTGCAGCAGAATGTTCAGCTCGGCGACCGAGAGTTCCCGGGTCGAGTCGGAGACGAGCAACACCGCGTCGGCGTGGTGGAGAGCGGCGGCCGGGGCGGCGGCGCCGACCAGCGCGACCTCGTCGTTGCCCGGCGTGTCCACCAGCACGAGTCCGGCGCCGAGCAGCGCGCGCGGCAGTCCGATCTCGACGTACGCCGGGCCGCCGGCGGGCCGGCGCCCAAGGGTGCCGGCCACCCCGGCCGCGATCTGGTCCAGCGGTACCGGGGCCCGTTCGACGGCCAACGGGACGGCGATGCCGGCGCGCCGGTCGGGAACAAACGCCGCCTGGACCACCGTGGCCGACGCGACCTCCGCGTGCTGCACCACAGTCGGCAGGACGGTGGTGCGGCCGTCGCCGACCGGGCACACCGGCGCGTTCACAATCGCGTTCACGAGCTGGCTCTTGCCCTGCTTCGGTTCGCCGACGACCAGGACGCGCAGCCTCGGGTCGAGCAGCTGGGCCCGCTTCTGCCGGACCCCCTGAAGGAGGTCCGCCCGCCCGTGCTCGCGGCACGTGCGGGCGACCTCGTCGAGCACATCCAGCCAGATCCCCGCCATCACCGCACCAAGTGTGCGGATTTCGGGTCAATTTTCAAGAGGCAATGCGAGCCGGGGCACGGAGAAAGCCGGATCGCCCGTGGCGATCCGGCTTTCCGCCTCCGCCGGACCCTGGTCAGAACAGACCGTCGCTGAGACCCAGCAGCCCGCCGCCGGCCGATCCGGACACATCGCCGTGGACGCTGGCGTCGCCTGACGCACCGCCGGTGACGTCACCGGTCACGCTGCCGCCGACCGTGCCGGTGACGCCGGGGACGAGGCTGTCCACCTGCTGCGTCACACCGCCGATCGTGGACGGCACGTCGAGGGGCGGGACCACGCCGCCGCCGAGGCCGAGCCCGCCCAGGGTGTCGTCGACGCCGAGCGAGTCCACGACTGCGCCGACCTGGCCCTGGGCGCCGGGAAGCGTGCCGCCGAGCAGAGCGTCCGGGGTGCCGAGCAGGCCGGCGTCGGTGCTGTCGAGCAGGGCGTCCGGGTAGCCGGCGGCGCCGGCCACGTCGCCGACCACCGGCCCGGTCACGGTGCCCACCGGGCCCACCACGTCGGCGTCGAGGGTGTGCGCCACGTCGTGCACGCCGGTCAGGTCGGCGTCGATTCCGCTCGACCCGATACCCAGACCGATCCCGGGCAGCACCGTCGCACCGACGGCAACGCTCCCCGGGTCGACGGCGATGGCGCCGAGTACGCCGGCGTTGACGTCCACGCCGGAGTAGGAGCTGCTGATGTTGATCTGCTGCGCCACGGACTGGAGCTGACCGACCACATCGGTGGTGTCGGCCATCAGCGGGTCGGCTCCGAGTTGCCCGGTCACCGGAGCCACCGGCGCGAGCCCGTTGACCGGGGCGTAGTCGACTACCAGCGGGACCACGTCCTGCACGTCGGTGGCGGTGATGTCGGTGAGCCCGGCGGCTTGGAGCGCGCCCTCCGGGTCGAGGTCGAACGCCGACCTGGCGTCGGGGTCCGTCAGCAGGTTGAGCACGAAGTCGTGCAGGGTCTGGTCCATGTGCTGGTTCTCCTCGGGCGTAGGCCTCAGCGACCATTGATCGTCTGAAACGACGCTATGACGGCGGACCACGCCCGGTCATCGGGGTTCAGCCCGAAACCCGCCCCGCCGAACTAGGGTGGCGACAGTCTCGCCCGTTAGGGGGATTGGGGGACCCGGACCGGCCAGATTTAGGGACCTGATGCCGCAGCGATCTCTGGTACGAACGTAGGAGCCCACGGGGTTTCGCCGGGGGTGGGTCGCCGCGCGGTGCCGGCACCTCTGCCCCGACCGGCCGACTCACGGTGAAGGAAGAATGCGGATGGCGTACGTCCTGGGGATCGACATCGGAAGCACCAACACCGCGGCCACCGTGGCGCGGCGGCGGGGTGCGACCTGGATGCGACCCGAGGTAGTCGCTCTGGGGGGCTCGTCGGCGACCGTACCGTCGGCGCTGCACCTCTCTGCGGACGGGACGCTCGTGGTCGGCGAGTCCGTCGCAGAGGACGGGACCCGGACCGCACGCGGCTTCGTCCGCCGAGTCGGCGACGACGTGCCCCTGCTGCTCGCCGGGGAGGCGTGCCCGCCGCAGATGCTGACTGCCGTACTGGCGGCGTGGGTCGTGGAACAGGTCCTCGACCGGGAGGGTGGGTCTGCCGAGGCAGTCGTGCTCAGCCACCCGGCGGGCTGGGGTCGACACCGGCGCGAGCTGCTGCACGACGCGCTGTGGCAGTTGGGCCTGGGCAACGTGACACTGCTCCCCCGCACGGTCACCGTGGCCGAGAGCCACGCGGCGCGGGGCTTCCCGGGCAGCGTGGCGGCCGTCTACGCCCTGGGCGGCAACACCTTCGAGGCGGCACTGGTCCGCCGCACCCCGCGCGGGACGTACGAGACCTTCGGCTTCCCGCAGGGGCTGGACTGGATCGGCGGCGCTGACTTCGACGAGGCGTTGGCCGAGCACGCGCGTACCACGCTCGCCCAGGAACTCGCCGCGCTGGGACCCCGGCAGACCGACGCCACGCTGCGCGGCCTGCTGCCGGAGTGCGAGCGGGCCAAGCGCGAGCTGACCGTCGGCACGGAGACGGACCTGTTGATGGCCCTGCCGAACGCGCCGGTCCGGGTGCCGGTGAGCCGAGTGCGATTCGAGGACATGATCCGGCCGGCCGTGCAAGCGACCGTCAACCTGCTGGCCCGGGCAGTCCACTCCGCCGGGCTGCTGCCTGCGCAGCTCGACGGCGTCCTGCTCGACGGCGGCTCCACCCGTATCCCGCTGGTCGCCGAGCTACTGGCCGCGGCCTTCCCGGTACCGGTGGAGGTGGAACCCGATCCGCAACTGACCGCCGCCGCCGGCGCGGCGCTGGCCGCCTGCCAGGTGGTGTCGCCGCGTCCTCGGCACCCGGAGCCGGACATCGGGCCCACCCCGATCGGTGGCGTCGGACTGGCCGCCGTGCCGGCCGTTGCAGCGCAGCCTGGACCTGACCATGACCGTCCGAGCCGGAGCGAACCACCACCCCGTCCCCCGGTCCGGATCGCCCCGCCGGAACTGCCGAGGCCGTCTCGTCTGGCACCGGCCCGCGCCAGGAAGCGCGAAGGATGACCACCATGATCATGAGCAGTGTCGCCGAGTCCCGGCTGGTACTGGACCGTGGGCCGCAGGCCCTGCTCGACGCGGTCGCCACGGATCCGGAAGTGCCGCTCGCGCTCGGCGTGACAGGCCCGGGCGGCCACGGCCGCAGCGCGTACCTCCAAGAACTGGCCCGGATCTACCGGCGGGCCGGGATCACCGTGCTGGAAGGCGCCCCGGACGATCCCGACGCGGTTCACCCGGACGCCGTCCTGTTGGTCGACGACGCGCACCTGCTCGACGACGCCCGGCTCCAGGCGCTGCGCGGCCTGGTGGCCACCCGCCGGTACCGCCTGGCTGTCGGGTACCGGCCATGGCCCCGGCCGGTGGCGCTGGTCGACCTGGCCGACGCGCTCCGGCGGGACGGGTATCTGGTCCTGCTCACCCCGTTCGGACGGGAGCAGACCGCCGCCTACCTCGCGGCCGTGCCGGAGATCGACCGACGGCCCGACCTGGTCGACTTCGTGCACAACCAGACCGCCGGCGTTCCCCGCGACGTCGAGCGACTGGCCCGCGGTCTGCAGGCGCAGGAGAACGGCTCAGGCGTCACGGCCGAGCTGCCCTCACCGGTCATTCTCCCGTTCGCACCGGAACTGGAGGACCTGACCCCCGACGTCCGGCGGCTGCTGCTCGCCGTCGCCGCCGGCGTACCACTGCCGGTAGACCTGCTCCGGGCGCTGCTCGACCGGGAGCCGGGTGACGTGCACGAGCTGATCGCCGCGACCCGGGCGGCCGGCCTGCTCGGCGCGGACGGTCGGCTCGCGCCGATCGTGCGGCGGGCGGTGACGGCGCTGAGCCCCGCCATTGAGCGCGGCGCGGTGTGGCACCGGCTCACCGAGCTGCAGCTCGCCCGGGGTGGGCAGGTACTCCCGCTGGTCCGCTCGTTGATGGCGGCCGGAGTGACCGGCGACTGTCCGGCACCGACGCTGGCGGCCGCGGCCGAGGAGGCGCTGGCCGGCGAGCCGGCCCTCGCGGCGGAACTGTTCGCGGCGGCCACGGCCGCCGGGCGGCCGGCCGCCGTCCGGCAGGCGGTCGCCGCAGCCCTCGCCGGCGACCTGGACGCCGCCCTCCGGCTGGCGGATCGGCTGCTCGCCACGGCCGCCCCGGACGACCGGCTGCAGGCAGCGGTGGTCGTCGCGACGGCGCTGGCGCACCGCGGCCAGGCCGGTCGCAGCATCGAGCTGTACCGGTGGTCGGGCGGCGCCTCAGCGACAGCCTTCGCCGCCATCGGCGCGCTCGCCGTCGGCCGCCCGGCCGACGAGGGGGATCCGCCGAGTGACATCTGTGCGGGTGAACCACCCACCCTGCATGCCAGCGCCGCCCAGCTGATGGCCGACGGGATACGCGACAGCATCGCCGGCCCACCTACCACCGCGCTTTCCACCCTCGTGCAGGCGGCCGCGCTGCTGGAACCAGCCGGCCGGGCGGTGCTCCTGCCGGACAGCCCGGCGGCGCTCGCCGCGTTGACCGGCGTGCACTGCGGCGAACTGGACATCGCCGATCGGGTGCTCGACCGCGCCGCCACCAGCGGGACCGGCGGACCCCTGATGGCCAGGCGCCACCGGTTGTTGCAGGCTTGGATCGCGATGGTCCGCGGCCGTACGGCCGTCGCGGCCGACCAGCTCGCCACGGTGACCGGCAGCGGTCGGCCGCTCGAATCGCGGGACCTGCTCTTCGCCTCCGCGCTCGAGTTGGGGATCGCCCGGCGCAACAGCGACCTTGGCGCGCTCCAGCGCGGATGGGGGCACGCGCTGGAAGCCCTGGTCCGCCACCCGGTCGATCTGTTCACCCTGCTGCCGCTGGGCGAGCTGGCGATCGCGGGGGCCAGGCTGGGCGACCTGACCCGGCTGGAGCCGTACCTTCGGGAGGCGCGCCTGCTGCTGGCCCGGCTCGGCGACCCGCCGCTGTGGGGAACGCCGCTGCACTGGAGCGAACTGCACGCGGCGATCATCGCCGAGGACCCGGCGCACGCCGACGACCACGTGGCCGCCCTGCTCGCCGCCGCGGACCACAACCGGTACGCGGCCGTGGTCGCCGCAGCCGCCACCAGCTGGGTCGACGTGCTGCGCGGGGTCGTCGACCCGGTCCGGGTGGAGGCTGCCGCCCGCGGGCTGCACGACGCCGGGCTGTGCTGGGACGCTGCCAGGCTCGCCGGGCAGGCCGCGATCCGCACTTCAGACCGGCGCGCGATGACCACGCTGCTCGACTGCGCCCGGATGCTTCAGGGCCGGCCGGTAGGGGCCAAAGCCGGGCAGCGGCCCGCATCCACCGACGCCGTCGCCAATCCTGGATCGCACCGGCTCAGCGATCGGGAGCGGGAGGTGGCCGAGCTGGTGCTGGCTGGATTGACCTACCGGGAGATCGGCGACCGGCTCTTCATCTCCGCCAAGACCGTCGAGCACCACGTGGCGCGGATGCGGTCCCGGCTCAACTGCGCCAACCGGGCGGAGCTACTGGCCCTGCTGCGGACCATCCTGGCCGACCGGTCGCGCCACCCGGCAGAGCGACCCTGGCCGGAACGGCCCGCGTCGTGAACGAAACCCGGACCGGTGACCAAAGGGTCTGGGCTCAGCTCACCGCGCTGGCGATTGTCCTGATCGCGCTCTGGTCGTACGCGGCGTACCTGACGGGCCGCGACGCGGTCGACCTGCTCCGGGTACGGGCCCTGGCCCACGCCCTCGGCCAACCCACCGACCGACTGATCCTCAATCTTCAGGCCGAGCGCCGGCTCACCGCTCACCGCGTGGCAGGGGGCGAACGGGTGGGTACCGCGCTGACCGGAGCACGCGGCGGCACCGACGGGGCGGTCGCCAGGTTGCGCGCCTCCGCCGCCGGCGACGACCTCGGGCTGCTCACCACCGGGGTGGTTCGGGAGCGGGCCGACGCGCTGGTCCGGCAGCTGGGCGGGCTGGACGACCTCCGGGCCGGGGCGGACGCCGGCCGGGTCCACGCAGTCGCCGGCTACGACCGGCTGATCGACACCGCCTTCACCGTGTACGGCCCGGAATGGGGCGTCCGGCACAGCGAGCTGGCCGCCGACACCCGGGCGATCGTCGCGCTGGCCCGCGCCCGTGAGCTGCTGGCCCGGGAGGACACCCTGCTCACCAACGTCCTGGCCCGCGGCCGGATCACCGCCGACGACCGCCGACGCCTCGCTGAGCTGGTCAGCAACCAGCGGTACGCCCGCGGCGAGGCCGCCGCCGGGCTGCCGGCGGGCGACCGGAATCGCTACCGGACGCTGGTGGAGGGTCCCCGCTTCGCGGGCCTGCTGTCACGGGAAGACGAGCTGCTCCGCGCCGGGGATGGCGGACGCGTCGTCACCGCGGAGGACTGGCGGACGGCAGCCGACCCGGCGCTGACCGGGCTGCAGGAGTTCCTGAAGGCGACCGCCCGCAGCAGCGGCAAGCGTGCCACACCCGGCGCGGCCCTGGTGGTCGTGCGCACCGGTGCGGTGCTGGGGCTCGGCCTCATCACGGTGCCCGCCCTGCTCGCAACCTGGGCCCGCACCGTCCGTCGGCTGATCGAGCGGCGGAACCGATTCGAACTGGGGTCCGGGCTCCGCTCGGCGGAGCCCCCGACCGGAGTGCCGATCGGTGGCCCGCACTCCGACCTGGACGGACGCCTCGGTCCGGACGTCGTCGGCGGAACTCGGCGCGCAGCTGGACCTGCCGTTGGGTAGCGTTCGGGTGCTGCTCGGTGATCTGTTGGAGGCCGGGTTGATCGAGACGCACGTGCCGCCGGCGCTGTCCGAGCCGCCGTTCCGGGAGCTGCTCCAGGCAATCCTCGCCCAGCTCCACGCGCTGTGACCGGGTGATCTGGGACGGGGTACGGGGAGGTGTCTGGTGGAGGATCTGAAGGGGAACAGCAAATGTCGGCATCACCGCCCCAGCCACGGCGGACTGTGGTGATCATTGTGCTCGACCGGATCGTGGCCGTGGCCGGATACGCCCGGCGCACCCTCACCGGCCTCGGCCGCCTGTCCTGGCTCGCCCGGGTCGCCGTGATTGCGGTGCTGACGGTGCTGGTCGCGACTGCGGTCTCCGCGGTCCTGGTGCTACGGACGCCGGAACGGCTGGCCCCCGTCGCCCTCGACCCACCGCCGGAGGCCGATCTGCCGACAACCGCCGGGTTCGGTGGACCCGGCTCGGAGGCCAGGCCGGCAGCCTCCAGCCCACCGGAGACAACGCCCACGGCGACCGGGTCGGCCCCGCCGGGGGCCCTCCCGGTCGCCCCGCCGGCCACGCATGGGCCGTCAGCGGCGACGGCGCCGACCACCCCGGCCATGCTGCGCGCCACCTTCGCAATCGAGGAGCCTGCTCTACTCAGCTACGGCGCCAGCGTGACGATCAGCAACGCCGGACAGACCGAGGCGATGCACTGGCAGCTCATCATCACGCTGCCTCGGGAGTCGCTCGACATCACTTCGATTACCGGCGCCCGGGCCACCCGCGCGGGCGCGACGTGGACCTTCGTACCGGATGAGAGCACGGGACAGATACCGGGCGACGCCTCGGTCCGGGTCACCTTCCGGGTATCGGGGGCGTCGATCAACTCAGCCCCCAAAGCCTGCACCATCGACGGAGCCGCCTGCGCTGGCCTGCCGGACTAACGTACGGCGCGCTCGCCGCGGGGTCCGCAACCGCCTGGCCACCGAGGCGACCGACAGGTCGTGATCGGGGCGCCGCCGGCACCCGTCAGCAGGCGTACCAGGGAATCCGTCCTACGGCCGGATGTCCAGTGCGCCGATCAGACCATCGCGAAGTGTGAAGCGGTGGCGCAGCCGGACCGGGCTGCCCGGAAACGTGCCGGAGACGAGCGCCGTCACCACCAGGTTGCCACCGGCCTCCTCCTCGACCGTCTCCGGTACGGACTTGTAGTCGAACTCGGCCGCGGTCCGCTCGCGCCAGGCCCGGATCGCCGCCGGGCCGTCGTAGGTCCGGTCCTCATCGGCGACGATCGCGTCGTCGGTGAAGCAGGAAACAAAGGCGTCGATGTCGGGTCCGCCGGTCAACTGGTAGTAGCGGACAATCACGTCGGGAACGGTGACGGTCATGTGGCACTCCTCGCGTGTCGCAGCCCACGTACCCGACGGGACACCAGTCATTCCTCAAGCCGCCCGCGCCTGTCCAGCCGATGCCACATCCCCCGATTCGCCCGCTGGCTCGGTAGAAGGGCGCAGCGCGACGGTGACGGTCGAGCCGGGGGCGAGCTGGAAGGAGCTGTCCCGGACGGCCACCCGGACGGGCTGGTCCGACCCGGGGTGGGCGCAGATCCGCAACCGCTCGTGATCCACATTCAGCGAGATCAACTGGTTGTGGTACCGGATCACGCAGTCGAGCCCGTCGAGCCCGTCAGGCAGCAGCGGGTTGAGTCGGAGCACGTCGCCGCGGACCTCCAATCCGATATAGCACCGTTGCAGGATGTCCAGCGTTCCGGCCGTGGCGCCGAGATGTATGCCGTTGCGCGACGAGTTGTGCTCCGGGTCTGCGAGATCGGTGCCGAGCGCGGTCAGCAGCATCTCGAAGGACCGACGACGGTCCGTCCGGGCCAGTACCCACGCGTGCGCGACCCGGCTCAGGGTCGAGCCGTGGGTCGTGCGGGACAGGTAGTAATCGACGGTGGCGGGGATCCGGGCCGGGTCGAACTCGTACCCGAGGCCGCGCACCAGCCCGGCGAGCTCCTCGGCGCCGAACAGGTACAGCAGCATCAGCACATCGGCCTGCTTGGAGATCTTGTAACGGTTCGGGTCCTCTCCTTCGGCCTGCAGCAACGACCCCAGCAGCCGCAGATCGCCATACCGCCGCCGGTACCGGTCCCAGTCCAGCTCGGCCAGATCGTCGTACCCTTCGAACTGGGCGAGGATCCCGTCGTCGAGGAAGGCGAGCCGCAGCCGGCGCTCGATGTGTCGCCACCGGCGGCGCTCGTCGTCCGTCGGAGCGACCTCACGCCGCCGTGGCATCACCCCCGGATGCCGGCTGAGGATCGCGCAGGCCTCCTCGGCGCGGCCGAGCACCCAGGAGACCATCACGTTGATGTACGCAGAGTTGTCGAGCCCCTGGCCCGGCCGGCCCGGGTAGCTGTCGTGATACTCGTCAGGCCCCATCACTGCGCGTATGTCATACCGGTCGTCCGACGGCTGGTAGGTGGCCAGTCCGGCCCAGAACCGTGCTGTCTCGGCCAGCAACTCCAGCCCGCAGCCAGCGAGGAAGGGCAGGTCACCCGTCGTCTCCCAGTACCGCCAGGCGGAGTAGGCCACTGCCAGGTTGACGTGCTGCTGCCGGCCGGTGTAGTCGTCCACCCACTCCCCGGTTATCGGGGAAGGCGAACAACGAGGGCTCTCGTCCCGGCCGCTGGCGCCGCTCTGCCAGGGAAACAGGGCACCCACCATTCCCACTGCGGCCGCCTGCCGCCGCGCCGCCGTCAACCGCCGGTGCCGGTACTCCAGCAGGGCTCGGGTCAGCTCCGGCAACCGCAGATTCAGGTACGGATAGACGAACAGCTCGTCCCAGAAGATGTGCCCGTGGTAGCCCTCGCCATGCAGCCCCCGCGCGGGCACACCCGCGTCCAGGTCGACGATGTGCGGCGAGAGCGTCTGCAGCAGATGGAAGGTCTGCACCCGTACCGGCAACTGCCAGGCGTGCTCCTCGCCGACATCGAGCCGGAACCGCTCCCACAACCGGGCCCACGCGGCGACATGCTCGGCCAGCAACATGCCGAACGCCCCCGCGTACCGCAGCTCCTCGCGAGCGGCCGTCAACGGCTCGGACACCACGCGGTCCCGGGTGGAGAACACCGCGACGGTCTTCTCCACACAGACCCGCTCCCCGCGCGTCACGTCGATCCCGATCACCTGGCTCACGTCATCCGGCCCGTAGATGGCAGCCTGCCTGCTGTGGGCGACGCCGTCGTCGGTGATCCTGGTGCGGGCTGTGACGGCCACCTGGTGCCGTGAGTTGGTTGTCACCGCCGTCAACCAGACGGTCTCCGTGTCGTCCCCGCCGGTGGCCACATCGGTGAGGTGCCGGCCGCAGCTACCAGCTTCCGCCGGCGCATTCGCGTTGACCACCCGACCGTCGATGCCCGACCTGATCTCCAGCCGGCCCGACCAGTTCTCCGCGACGATGCTCGTCTCCAGCGCCGCCAGATGAGGATTTGCCATCGACACCAGCCGTCGCTGCCGGATCCGGGTCCGCCGCCGATCACGGTCGACCACAAGCAACTCCCGGCGGTACACCCCGCGCCGCAGATCCAGCATCCGGTGCTCGTGCACGCGCCGCCCCTGCCCCGGTGTCAACCAGTCGCCACCGGCGGGACGGAACGTCAACGGGAGCCAGTTCGGCAGGTTGACGATGCTCTCCGTGCCATCCGGTCCGCCCGTGCCGGAGAGCCGGTTGTGGAAGCCGCCCAGGTAGGTGCCCGGATAGCGAACACCGTCGGCCCGAGCCTCCGGGGCCGCCCCCCGAGTGGCCAGATACCCGTTGCCCAGGGTCAGCATCGTCTCCCGCGTACCTTCACCCGGTCCGTCGCCGTCCTGGTACGCCAACGCCCAGCCCACCGGCGGACTCTCGGCACACAGCTCGCACCCTGGGTCCACGTCCGCCGGCACCCCGTACTCCTCTCCCACGGCGCGGTGCCGTTTCCCCTTCTCGGGCCCGACAAACACTCCAGGGACTTTCCCCGGTTCGGTCGACTCCTTCGAGGGCCGGCCCACCTCGGTCAACCACTGACCACCTCGACAAGCAGGATCAACCGTTGACCTGCCAACTCCCTCATCGGGCCTTCGCCCGGGACGCGGCCCGTGCGGCAGGCCCCCTCTTGCCGGGCACCCGCAAATTGCTGGCCTGCTACGACAGCCCATCGGACCCTGAACCGCTCCCTGCGGCTTCTGGTCCGCCATCTGGGCGACGTTGGGGCTGGATTGGGGATCAGCCTCCCAAGTACTGATAGGGGGGATCAGCTTCCCAAGTACTGATAGGAGGGGTGGCGCCGTCAATCTAGGCCGATACGATCATCGGCGAAACTGAAGGGGAGGCGTGACGGATGAGACGGAAGGCTTCTCCTGGTCGCCCCGTCAATCAAGACTGGTCCGGACTCGAACACCCGCGTCGAGGCCCACTCCCTGCGGTCGCGCCCGTGACCGGCGCCAAGGCGGCTGGCGCTACCACGCCAGGCTGTCCCAGCCGACTCATCCGCCGCGCGCGGCCATCCACGCACCGTGTCGGTGTCGCAGTAGCGGCGCAACTCCGAGAGTGGTCATGCCATCGGTCTTCGAGGAGACCCTCCGTGTCGTTCAGCAGCAGCACCAGTGTGATCGGCCTGCCGCCGGGTCAGCGGCGCAGCAGCGCTCGAATTGACCCTCGGAACCGCTGGCGCATCAACGGCGAACCCGACGA
Source organism: Micromonospora sp. NPDC050200 (assembly GCF_040656135.1). NCBI lineage: Bacteria > Bacillati > Actinomycetota > Actinomycetes > Micromonosporales > Micromonosporaceae > Micromonospora > Micromonospora sp. NPDC050200. Next base: position 58,693 of record NZ_JBFALG010000020.1, on the reverse strand, counting down.
CGCGTGCCACGGCGACGGCCAAAACGTTCGTGGCCTGGCCGGATTCAACCGGATCGTCCAGGCCAGCAGGCAACTCACGAGGAGATCCTCGCATGGACAGCTACTTTGCGACCAAACGTCATGAGCGGCTACGGGAAGAGGTACGAACGTTCGCGGAGACCGAGGTGCGGTCGCGAATTCCGGAAATGGAAGCGTCTCGCTCGGTGCAGCACGAACTGTCGCGGTTGATCGCCCGCCAAGGCTGGATCGGTGTCACGATCAGCCCTGACTACGGCGGGATGGGCTTGGGACACCTCGCGAAGACCATCATCATCGAAGAGCTGTCACGGGTCAGCGGCGCGATGGGCGCCATGGTGCAGGCCAGCCAGCTGGGCGTGGCCAAAGTTGTGCACTTCGGCAACGACAGCCAGAAAAAGCAGTGGCTACCAGCCATCGCCGACGGAACCTGCCTGCCCACCATCGCGGTCACCGAGCCACAGTCCGGTGGTCATGTCCTCGGCATGGAGGCCACCGCCGTACGTGACGGCGACGACTACGTCCTGAACGGCCGAAAGGTGTTCGTCGGCAACAGTCACGTCGGCGACCTGCACGGCGTGGTGGTCCGCACCGGCCCGGGTTCCCAAGGGCTGTCGGCGTTCCTGGTCGAGTCGGACCGTCCCGGATTCTCGCTCGGCCCGCATCGCGCCGCCATGGGCCTGCACGGCTTCAGTTTCGGCGAACTCGTCTTCGACGACTGCCGCATTCCCGCGGCGAACCTGCTAGGAGTCGAGGGCGACGGCCTGGCCGTCGCCTACTCGTCCAGCATCCTGTACGGCCGGCCGAACCTGACCGCTGTCTCCCTCGGCATTCACCAGGCGCTACTCGAGGAGACCTCGGCATACGTCACGGAGCAGCACCGCTACGGCAAGCCGCTGCGCGAACTCCTCCCGATCAAACTGAAGGTCGGGCAGATGCAGTCCCGGCTCATGACCGCCCGGCTGGCCGCCTATCACGCGGTGCACCTGCTGGACCAGGGCCTGCCCTGCGACGCGGAGCTGATGAACGCCAAGCTCATCAACGTCGAATACGCCCTCGATTCGGCGCGCAATGCGATGGAGGTGCACGCCGCCTGCGGGCTCTACCCTGACCGGCCGGTAGAGCGGTACGTGCGCGACGCGCACCACATCTTCGCTCCTGCCGGCACCTCGGACGTCCAACTGCTGCGTCTCGGCGAGGTGGCACTGGGCATGGCCAAGGGGCAGTGGTCGGAGCGGCTCGCCGCTCCCGTGCTGGAAACGGCGGCCACTTCCTGACGTCGTCCTATCGCCCGCTGCGCCGGTTGATCCGTTCGGTCAGCTCGGCGGCCAGGGACTTGATGGTCTCCAGTCCCTGCCGCCCCCACGGGCGCGGCTCGGTGTCCACCACGCAGATCGTGCCGAGGGCCATACCGGTGTGGTCGATCAGCGGCGCCCCGAGGTAGGAGCGGATGCCTATCTCGTCGACCACCGGGTTGCCGGCGAACCGGGGGTAGTCGCAGACGTCGTCGAGGACCAGCGCTTTGCGCCGGACCACAACGTGCGGGCAGTAACCGTGATCACGCGACATCACCCGGCCCGGCTGCCCGGCGGCGACGTCCGGGTTGCCGGCTCGCCCAGCCGGGGCGGTGTAGAGGCCGGCGAAGTACTGGCGGTCCTCGCTGATGAAGTTCACCATCGCGTATGGGGCCCTGGTGATGTGTGCGAGTTTCTGGGCGAACTCGTCGAACTCGGGGTCCGGGCTTTCCCCCAGGCCGAGATCGCGGAGCCGCTGCACGCGGTGCGGCGCTTCTTGATCGATCGGTGTCAGTGACTGGTAGGCCGGGGATTCGTAGGTCATGAGTGGCTCCATGTCTGGCAGGTCTGACGCGCTTTCACGCCGAGTCGGATCGGGAAGTGCTCAGTAAGTGCTGGAGCAGGGCGATCAGCGCCGCCGTCGCGGAACGGCTCTGACGGGCGTCGCACATTACGATCGGCACATGCGGCTTGAGTTCGAGAGCGGCCCGTACCTCCTCAGGTTCATAGTGGAACGAGCCGTCGAATTTGTTCACGGCGACCAGGAAACCGATGCCGCGGGCTTCGAAGAAGTCGACAGCGGCGAAACAGTCCTGTAGGCGGCGGGTGTCGGCGAGGACGACAGCCCCGAGGACTCCGTTGGACAACTCGTCCCACATGAACCAGAAGCGCTCCTGCCCGGGTGTGCCGAACAGGTACAGGACGTGGCGGGAGTCGATGGTGATGCGGCCGAAATCCAGCGCGACGGTGGTGGTGGACTTGCTCTCCACTCCGGTCAGGCTGTCGGTGCCCACGCTGGCGGTGGTGAGGATCTCTTCCGTACGCAACGGTCGGATCTCGCTCACCGCCCCGACGAACGTCGTCTTACCCACGCCGAACCCACCCGCGACCAGGATCTTGAGCGCGGTCGGGAACACCGGAGACAGTTCAGAGTCGTCGCTGTAGGCCATCGAGGACCGCCTCCAATACGGATAGATTAGTGGGGTCGGCGATAGGGCTGGGAGCACGGGTGCTCACCGCTCCACAATCCACCAAATCGGAAAGCACCACCTTCGTGATAGCAGCCGGCAGTTTCAGATGTGCCGCGATCTCGGCGACCGTGATCGGGCCGCCACACAGGCGGAGGGCCCGGGCATGATCTGGCTCAAGGTGCCCGCGAGGCAGCCGGCCGGTGGCCATCACCCAAGACAGCAACTCCATGTGGGTACTGGGCCGAGTCCGCCCGTTACTGACCGTGTACGGGCGGACCAGGCGTCCGGCGTCATCGTCGAGAAAGGGCTCGTTCTCGGGACCCACCATGGTCACCGGATCATGTCGCCAGAACCGGCGGTCGCTTGGCGCGTCGGCGTGGCCAAGAATGGACGTACGCTCTTGACCATTTGTGACATCTCATACCCGAGTACGCCAACATCAGCATCACGACCTGCGAGCACCGCGAGGACCGCGTTGGAACCCGCCGCCGTTACGAACAGCAGGGCGTCATCAAGCTCGGCCACCACCTGACGGACCCCGTTGCCGCCACCGAAACTACCTCCGGCGCTGCGAGCGAGAGAGAACAGCCCGGAGGCGATTGCCGCCAGATGATCCTCGCCGGCCCGATCCAGCCCGTGGGCGGCCTTCGGTAGGCCATCCGACGACAACAACAAAGCACTACGGGTGTGGGGAACCCGCTCGGCCAGCCCGGAGAGCAGCCACACGAGATCCTGAGACTGCCCTACGGGCACATTGCTCCGCATGATAGGTAACCCTCCTTAACGGTGATGCGTGATCAGCTGATGCCGCCAGAGCGGGCCTCGGAGCCGTGATTCCCGCCAGCTCCGGGGTCGCCCTGGCTGAAGGCCCGCGTGAACGTAGCCATCAGAGTTGGGTCCGGTTCACCGACTTCTTCCGCCGAGACAGGGACTCTGGGAGCACCTTGCAGCTGCGGGGCAAGATGTGTCTGTCGCTTCCGGTGCGGTAGCTGCGGACGCGGATTGCTGCCGCCGGCGACCTGGGCTGCCGCCGGGTCGCTGGCCGCGGTTCCGTCCGCCGACCCGGCCGGGATGCGTCCGGCGGCCGGGCGGCCCGAGGGGGGCGCGGCAGGGTCCCAGGCGGCCGGCTGCGCCGGCTGCTCGGCGCGAGCCCACTGGCGGACCGTGGGAGCCCGGTCACCAGCCCGAGGCGGCGCAGAGGCCCCTGGGTACGCTGACGGGGCGGTCGAGGCATCTGCGGCCACTGCCAGTGGTGGCTCGTGGCGGGGCGTTTGGACCATGGGCTGCGGCTGCGGCTCGTGCCAGGATTCCCGCCTCTGCGGCGGCTCGCCGAGCAGCCCGGGGGGCAGGATGAGCACCGCCTGGATCCCGCCGTAAATGTTGGTCTGCAACCGTACCGTGATGCCGTGTCGACGAGCGATGGCCCCGACCACATACAGCCCGATGCGGCCGTCGCGCAGCAAATCGCCAACGTCAATTCCGGTTGGGTCGACCAGGAGATGGTTGACCCGGTCCTGATCGGCGAGCGGCATACCCAGGCCCCGGTCCTCAATCTCCACGGCGATACCTGCCGTGACGGTCTGGGCACGCAGTAGCACCTGGGTGTGGGGGGCGGAGAAATTGGTAGCGTTTTCAACCAGCTCGGCGACCAGATGAATGACGTCGGCGACAGCGTGGCCCCCCAGAGTGCCCTCGATCGGTGGCACCAGCTTGACCCGCGAATAATGCTGTACCTCGGCCATGGCCGACCGCAACACCTCGGTCAGAGCCACCGGCCTGCTCCATTGTCGCCGAGAAACAGCGCCACCCAGTACCGCGAGGTTCTCCGCGTGCCGCCGGATCCGGGTGGCAAGGTGGTCGACCTGGAACAGACCCTTGAGCAGATCTGGATCCTCCACCTGGTTCTCGAGGTCGTCGAGCAGTTGGATCTCCCGATGCACCAGGGACTGCAGCCGTCGGGCGAGGTTGACGAAGACCTCCACCTGGTGACCAGAGTTGGGCGCCGATGGCGCAGTTGCCACGGTTGATGCCTCTACGACGGCGACCTGGGCAACATGCAGGACCTCATCCAGCTCGCGCTGTAGACGCGCGAATCCGTCGCCTCCCCCGCCGGGCACCAGCGCCGCGGGCGACTCGAGTCGATCGCCACGGCGCAACCGCTCGGTAAGTTGCTGCACCTCAGCTCGGCGCTGAATGGCCGAGGACCGCAGGGCGCCAATCCGGGCGATGAGCAGGCGGTCGATCGCATTGGCTCGATTGGCGGCGACGGCGACGACCACCACGCCCACGATCCACGCCAGGATCAGAGCCACGCCCATCGTGGTAGTGACCGGCCCCCCGGACGCGGCCAGGACGTAGACAACCGCGATGGCCCCGAGCAACGCGACCACGCCGGCGGGGAGCACAGACAGCCACATCAGACGAGGTCCCAAGCCACTGGCCGTGTCTCGGTGAGGTGCGGGAGATTCGCCGTACGGATCGTGTGCCCGATGGGCGGCACGCGTGTCAGGAGGGGAAAACTCAGGCATCAGCATCCTCGTACCAGGAGGGGAACCGCTAGCAAATGCAGGTCATTCGCTCGGCCTGCACGCGGCGACGGGTGCTTGCTCGGATACGGGCAGTCTAGGACGTTGGCGTTTCCCCCCCAGCCGCTGGTGGACAACCAAGCAGATCCTATATGGACAGGAATCTCCGTTCAGCCTGCCGGTCGCACCCAGCAAGGCGTCGCGGCCGGCATCCGCGTTACATCGACATAGGCGATTTCGACCGCCTCCATGTTCATACGCGAACAGTCAGGGCCCGTGGGCGTGTGGGCGGCGGCTGCCGGGCAGGCCGCGGCTGCCGCCTCGACGCATGAGCATCTCCACGCGTGGTAGCCGACGATGATGCCGCGGCCAAGCCGCAGTTCGGCGGCCATCGTCTTGATGGCCGCGTACCGCACTTTTGGAGGCACCGCCTCCCTCAGCAGGTCGACGGCGCGGCCGTGGATGGCCAGCTCGGTCTCCAGCTCGGCGATGCGTCGGCGAGCGGCGCCCAGGTCCGCCTGGTCGCCGGAGGTGACACCGCAAGTGTCCGATGTCGATCAACTCCTGGCGGCGCCAGTTGTAGATCGCAGGATGGTCATTCCGGCTGACCGGCGGTGGGGTCTCTGGTGGCCCTGCCCGGGCGGTGCCCGGGTGATGTTGTGCGCCGCAGTGCGTGCCGGCGTTCGGCCTCGGACTTCGCCGTGGCGAGCGAGTCGGCGACGGTTGCCTCCCATCGCCGTGCGACTACCGCCGCCCATCCGGCGCCCAGCACCCAGCCGTCCGTGCCCATCTCGCCGGTGTACTCCAGCCGGGTGTGGCCGTCGTCGACGGCGGTGAGGCAGAACCGTTCACGAACGTGCGGTACAGGGCCGCGCACGAGGCGGAAGTCGACGGTCTCGGGGCGGGTGAAGGTAACCGTCTCGACCGTCTGGGCGACCAGACCACGACCGACCGGCGTACGGTGGGCGGCCAAGACCATGCCGTCACCTCGTTCCAGCACCTGGATCTTCTCCCGCTGCGCCCTCGTGGCCCGCCCCAGGTAGGGCTGGGCGATCACGTCGAGGACCAGCTCACGGGGCGCGGCGATGTCGAGCACCTGCGGCCCGAGCGCGCGTGTCCGCCGACCGATGCCCAGATCCAGGGTGAGCCGGCCGGTGACCAGCCCCAGGTACCCGAGCACGCCCGCCGCCGCCGATGTCACGGCCGCCATGGTCCAGCCGAGCCGTGCTGCCATGATCGTCTCCAATCTCCTGGCCGTGCCCGGACACCGTTCGCGCTCACCGCGGCTTCACGGCTGTCAGCAGCGCGTAGCCGAGGACACGATCGGCGACCGCGGCTCGGGCGGCGGCCAGCACCACCGGGCCGCGGGCGAAGTCCACGCCGAGAGCCTCGGCGCGGGCCCGTGCGGTCATCCGCACGACGGCAAGGCGGGCCTCGATCTGATCGATCATGGCCGCGATCGTGGTGTCGTGGCGCTCGGTGCGAGTGACCTGCAGCCCCGCGTCGGTCAGCAGGGCGACGTACTCGTCAACGGGGCGGGCGTCGGCGATACAGGCGATCCATGCCCCGAGCCCGGTCAACTCGGGTGGGAGCCGATCGGGGTTGACGGTGACATCGGTGATGCCGAGCCGGCCGCCCGGGCGCAGCACCCGGGCCAGCTCGGCGGCGGCCGTGGGCTTGTCGGGAAAGGTGCAGAACGCGCACTCGCACACCACCGCGTCGAAGGATCCGGCGTCGACGGGAAGCCGTTCGGCGTCGCCCACCTCGAACCGGACGCGGTCGGCAAGGCCGGCCGACTGCGCCGCGTCGGTGGCGAGGGCAACGTTGGCATCGGACAGGTCCATGCCGGTGATGTCGACGGCGTACTCGGCCGCGAGCGTCAGGGCCGTCCTGCCCCGGCCGCTGGCCACGTCGAGGACCCGCTCGCCGGCACGCAGGTCCAGCCGGTCGGCCAGCCGACGGGTGAGGGCGAGGCCGCCGGGGTGGTAGGAGTCGCCGAGCAGCACGGCCATCACCTCGGAGCCATAGGTCGCGGCGCAGCACGCCTTGGCCTTGGCGGCCGAGGGCGGCCAAGGCCGGGCTCTCATCGGATCCCTCGGCCGACGTTGGTGTGGTCCGGCGCGATCCGGCGCCCGCCGTCCGGGCGGTGTCCCACCCCGCTCCCGGCGATCTTCGAACCGTAGGGGGACTCCGTGAGGATCGGCTGCAGCGGCCGGGCGTTGGGCACCACGTCGGCGACCGGGACGCCGGACATCTGTTCGCGGACCTGTTCCCGGTAGCCGACGGAGTTGTAGGCGCAGAACGGAATGAGCCTGCCGTCGGGGGTGATCTCCTCGACGCAGCACTTCATCAACTGTTTGACATTGAGCGTGTACGGGTCCTGAAAGTCCTGAATGACGATCATAAAGGCGCGTTCGGCGAGGTTCGCGATCGCCTCGGGCAGGTTGACCCCACAGGCGTCGGCGCAGTCCAGCGCCGCCGCTGCGGCGGCAAGCTTCTCGCTGGTGGTGTCGGTGCCCATGAACGCGGACGCCGACCACAGCTTCTCCAGGACCTCCCGGATGGCATGGTCCGGCACCACCCGGTTGGAGACGTAGTCGAGGTAGTCGGCGACATTGAGCAACCGCGGGATCGGCACCACACCGAAACCGGGGGTGCCGGGAGTGCCGTCGGACAGCAGGTAGGTGATCGACCGGCAGGTCGGGAAACAGCATGGCACGGGGAAGAAGTCACTCGCGCGGAACCAGTGGGGCAGCTGCGCGGCGATCAGGTGGATGATGTCCGAGTTGGTCAACCGGGTCAGCGGGTCGAACTCCGCATGGCGGCCGGAGTGGGTGACCGGCTGGAACGACACCGACCGCACCGCCGGATGCGCCAGGCCATGCTCAATGATCGCGCCAAGCTCGTGCTCGTTGAGGCCGCGCTCGACGGCGGCGACCAGGGTGACGGTGAGCCCGGCCTCGGCGCAGTTGTCGAGGGCCTTCTGTTTGATCGCGCGTAGGTCGCGGCCACGGATCTCGCGGTGGGTGCGCTCGTCGAAGCCGTCGAACTGCAGGTAGATGTTTACCGCCCGGCCGGGCCGGTTACGCCGCCCCAATTCGGCGACGAAACGTTCGTCGCTGGCCAGCCGGATGCCGTTGGTGTTCAGGTTGACCGCCTTGATCGGCCGGGCCTGGGCGGCGTCGATGAACTCCAGGATCTGCTTGTGAATGGTGGGTTCACCGCCGGAGAACATCACCACCTCGGCCTCGCCCTCGCTTTCCACGAACACGTCGAGCATGCGTTCGCACTGCTCCAGCCTGATGGCGTAGCCGTCAGGCTGGTGGCCGGAGTCGGCAAAGCAGATCGGGCAATCCAGGTTGCAGCCGGTATTGACCTCGATGATCCCCAGGCACGCATGCTGCTTGTGTTCCGGACACAGCCCGCAGTCCGACGGGCAGCCGTCGCGGACCTCGGTCTGGAAGGTCAGCGGGATCGTGCCGGGCTTGTTGAACCGGGCGCTGTCGAGGTACATCTGCGCGTCGCCGTACACCAGCGCCTCGAACTGGCCGTGCTCCGGGCAGCGTTTACGCAGGTACACCTTGTCGTCGCGGATGTTGACCTGGGCATCGACGACGATCTTGCAGACCGGGCAGATCGACTTGGTGTACTCAACGAACACCTCGGCCCGGTCCCTCTTCACTGGCACAGGCCTGGCGAGTGCGGCGTCTGACGTGGGTTCCACGGCGATCATCGCTCTTCTCCGGGGCAACCATCCTGACAGCAGCTGCCAGGGTGCCCCGGCTGGCCGCGCCTTCCACGATCACGCTTACGCAAAGCCCACGATATGCCTCATCCGAGGTCGGCCAGGGCGTCTTCAAGGGGTCGGTGGAAGTTGGGGTAGGCGTTGATCGTCGGCTAGAGCTGATCCACCCGGACCTGGCCACGCACCGCGACGGCCAGGCCGGCAGGAACCTCCCCGCCGATCGGGCCGGCCGAGGTGCGCCGATCAACCAGGCGCCGGCGATGGCCACCGTAGTAACCAGGTCGAGGTGACCCGGACCGGCCAGTCGCGGTGCTGCTGGTCACCTAGCTGCACTTCGTCGCCTGCGACAGCCTCGCCGCCGCGATTCTCACCCGCCTGGGCCGGGCACCGGCCCAGGCAGCTACCTCGCGATCTCCCACGCCAGCTCCGATGGCCGGCCGTCGGACGGGCAACGCGACGCCCCGTCAGTAGTTCACACCGACGGCTGGCGCGCCCAGTCCGACGGCCGCCCCGGCCTGTTCCCAGAGTTGCCCGATAGCTGGCCGGCCCAGTCCGAACCGCCGACCGGCATCGGCTGCGGCGTCGTGGGTGGCTGGCCCAGGCCCAGACCGTCCACACCCAGTGGCCGGTCCCGCCCGGTTACGGGCGGGATGACCTCGTCCGGTAGCAGCGCCGCATCGGCGGCGGGCTGCGGCCAGCGCTGCCAACGGCGGACGCTCACGACCCCGACCAGTACCAGCGAGCCCACCAGCAGCGTCGTCCCGGTCCGTACGGGGGCCGCCAGGTCGACCTGGTGGCCGTTCAAGGTCAGTTTGTGATCGAGCAGTCTCATCAGCGAGGTCGGGCTGATCAGCAGGCCCAGGTAACTGGCCGAGTAGACCGACCCGGTCAGCGCCGCCCCGAGCGGGGAGAACCGGAGCGTGGCGATGAGCCCGAGGAGGATCCCGCCAGCCGCCAGCACCAGTACGGGTCGAACGAAATCACTGCTGTCCAGTGCGGCGCCGTCCTGTGCATTCGCGAACGCCCGTGCCGATCGATCCTGGCCAAGGGCGAACAGGATCCAGGCCAGCGGGCCGACGATGACTGCGGCGATCACGGTTCCGATGTGTCGCATCCAGGCAACCTACCGATCTTCCTCCTGGATCAGCACGCTCGATAAGCGAAACTTAAGTCGCAGTGTGTCGGGGTGGCGTACCGGTCAGGCGGTGATCCGGCGGAGACAGCCGCAGCTGCTCTCGTCACCTCGCCGTGGACGCGAACAGGTTGGCCGAGGCGACACCGCCGCGGACCAGGTAGAAGATCGCGTCCAGGACCAGTCGGCGGGGGTGTCTTTCCGGGCGTCCGCCCCGGCGCCTACCCGCCCCGACCAACGACACCGCCGCCCACACCCACCGCGAACACCGCTCGGGGCTCATCATCGAACGAAGGATCTGGACCGCCCACGCCACCACACCCCCGGACATCGCCGGCTACACCCGCCGCCACTGGGGAATCGAGAACAAGATGTGCGCCACGCAACGCCTCGTCGGTATTCCCGGTTCAGTCGGGAGAGATTGGAGGGACATCTCTGGGTCTGATGGCTTACCCGGATGCCGAAAGGCGAAGGGGACCCGCACAAGGAACTGATCAGCAGGCTCCTGGCGGACACGTGCGAGATCTGCAAGCAGACGGACAACATTCAGGTTCACCACGTCCGAAAACTCGCTGACCTCGCCAGAACCGGAGACGCGCAGCCCGACTGGGTGCAGCTCATGGCACGGCGACGCCGCAAGTTCCTCGTGGTCTGCGGCTCATGCTACGAACGCATCCAGGGCTGGCAGTCGGCCTGAACGCTCACGCAGCAGTCACTGGAGAGCCGGATGATCAGGAAACTATCATGTCCGGCTCGGAGGGAGGCCGCATGGAAAAGGACCTGCCAAACAGGCACCTCGCCATGCGGCCGACCCTACCCACTGGGTCCGAGACGTCCTGTTCGCCGAAGACCACCACCACGCGTGGCTCGGCGCCAACGCCCACACCATGGCCCTGTTCCGCAACCTCGCCATCGGACTGATCCGCCTCGCCGGCCACACCAAGATCAAACAAGTCCTGGAACGACTCCACGGCAACAAACTACTGATCCTGCCCCTGCTCGCCGCATCCCGAACATGATCAACTGACTTTGCTTCCCCCCTGGGGGCCACCCACAGGTGGGTGAAACTCGGTCGGCGGTGTCGCTGGGCCCCGCCGGACTTGGTCGGTCCATCCAATGCGGGGGCCCGGACATTCGATGGCGCCGGCCGCGACTGGCATAGCCCGTCGCGGCCGGCGCCGCCTCTACCTATCTGTGTGTATGGTCAGGAGTCGCCGACGCTTACCCGACCAGATCTGCGGCGTTCACGGATTCACCGGTGTCCGACAGCCGAAGCCGCGTTCGGTCGGCGACCCCCAAGTTGTCTAGGATCCGGACAACCTCGCGAAGGGCCGCCTCGCGTGGAACGGACGGGTCGATCTCGAGGTCGATGTTCGCCCCCTCCTCTCCGACGCCCGCGCCGACGACCTCGAACCCGTCCAATTCCTCGAACTCTTCTTCGATCTCGTCCCTGTCGACCGGAAGGCCCGGCGGCAGATATACGTCGATAAACATCAACAGTCCTCAGCCCAATAGTTCTTGGAAGAAATCCTCCATGTAGCCGACTGACTTCTTTCCGCGTTTGGGCTTACTAAAGCCCAATGCGGGGTCTACGTTCGTCAGGTTAGCACCGCGCTGGCGATAGCCCTGGAGGGTCTGTTGCGTTGCTCGTGTCCAGGGATCGAGGCAGGCTTGACGGGTGAAGCCATCGAGTCCTCGTCGTCCCTGATCGCCGCCGAAGTCGGCGTTCACCGGGTTTCGGTTTCCCGCGGAGGTGATCGTCGTCGCGGTCCGGTGGTACCTGCGCTACAACCTCTCCTACCGGGACGTGGAGGAACTCCTGGCTGAGCGCGGTGTCGAGGTCGACCACGTCACCGTGTTCCGATGGGTGCAACGATTCACCCCGCTGCTGGCCGACGCCGCCCGGTTCGCTCGCCACTCCCCAGGTGACCGGTGGTTCGTCGACGAGACCTACGTCAAGGTCAACGGGGTTTGGCGCTACGTCTACCGCGCGATCGACCAGCACGGACAAGTCATCGACGTGCTCGTCTCAGCTCGCCGTGATGCCGCTGCGGCCCGGCGATTCTTCCAGCGCGCACTGCGGATGCTGAAGGTGACACCCAGCGAGGTGGTCACCGACGCCGCTCCGGTCTATCCCGCCGTGCTCGACGACCTGATCCCCTCGGCTTGGCACCACGTCGAGCGGCACGCGAACAATCCGATCGAGGCCGACCACAGCCAGCTCAAGCACCGGCTACGACCCATGCGCGGGCTCCGGACCGACCCAACCGCACAGGTGATCATCGCCGAACACGCATTCATGCAGAATCTCCGCCGCGGACACTACGAACTCGGGCTCGACAGTCAGCCCAAGCTCCGAGTCGCTTCGGCGTTCAGTCAACTCGCCCGGCTGATCTGACCGCGGACCCGACCCGGACGTAACGCGTCTCCCGATCAGATAATGCAACGGCACCCTGTCGACTGTATCGCTGCCTCAGCCGTCGACTGCCCTGTAGCTCTTGACTCCGGTAACGCAGTGGCCGCCGAGGTGACACCTCACCTCGGCGGCCACACGTGACCGGACGTTTGTCAGTGCCGGCTCATCCTAGTCCGGCGACCTGCCGCAGCCCAGTCCCAGTTACTCATCGGCCAGATGGCGCCTGCACACCTGGATTAGATTGCCGATAGTACGCGTACAGCAAGTCCAGGCGCTCGCGACCAAAACGTCGAGCATTGTCCCGAATCTTGTCAACGCCCTCTTCAGCAAGGAGGCTGTCGATGTCTTCGGCCTGACAACGCTCCTCCAGGCTGAGTAGGCGGCTGCCAGTCCTGGACTCGATCCTGAAGGCACTGTTCCGTGCTGCCATGGAGCACTCCTCCATGGCAGCCACCGACTCCTCTGCGAGTATCCCCAATGCTGAGTGGAGAACCACCACCGCATGGAGGGCGTGAGCGGCGGGGCCTGAGAGCTCGTCCCCGACACTCATCTCGCGCATGCCTTCAAGAACCTGATGCATCGACGAGTACCGCGAAGGATCACCTACGACAGGGTTCCAGAGCATTTCCAATGCTTCATGGTATCGGTCCAGGTCATCCCGTCGGTCATCCTCGGAGACCACCCAGAACAGGACTCCAATCGCTCGCTCGGCGCACGCGGCACCGAAGACAGCGGCCTGTTCGATTGAGGCGATGTCCGAAAACTCGTCGGCGTTCATCAACAACCACACATTCTCGATCCAGACCAAAAGAATGTCCGGACCTTTTCGCCACGTTCCTGTTGGCGCACCTTTCCTGAGATCTTACCACCTGTCCCTCGAATCAGGGGTCCACAGGGGCCTGGACGACACACGCTTCTAGATGCGCCACCTGCAATCGGAACTCCGCCGAGCCGATCGATCTCGCGGAGAACGTTAGTCTCGGCGTGGGTGGTGACCGTGTTGTTGATTACCGGGATGTCGCCGAGCTTATTGGCCAGCGAGACCTGGCCGACGCTCATACCGTCGCCGCTTGCGCCAACCACGTTCCGCTCGACCCAGCCGCCCTTGCCGTCAGGGAACCGGGCACGAACGGCGGCAGAGGTCTTGTTCTGCACATCCCAGTCACTGCCCGCCTTGCTCTGGTACTGCGTTGCCCGGTCGCCCATCTCATTGGCCAGTTGCTGGAGATCCGCGTCGGAACCACAGTTGTGGACCAGGAGCGGCGTGCCGCCGGCGAGGACGTAGTAGGTGTGGACGCCGTTGACGGTGAGGTTGTGAACCCTTTGGTGGCGGACCGTCTTGCTGATCGCGGTGATCTGCACCCAGGTGCCGGCCGCCGTCTGCAGCCACATGCCAGGCTTGAGGTCACCGCCGGTGACCCACTGTCCGGCGTCGGGCAGCCAGATCAGGTGCGCCGCCGTGGAGGTGATCGACCCGGTCTGCGAACCGGCCTTACCGTCCACGTCGACCGTGATCGTCACCAACGTCTTGCTGCCCTCATGACTGCGGACGTTGGTGACCGCCCGGCCCTGGTTCTGGCCCGACTCCACGTCCGTGCCAAGGACCTCGTCGCCCACCTTCAGGTCCTCGATCGCCTTGGTGTCACCGTTGGCGAGGAGCACCTTGGTGCCTGGTACGAAGCTGTTGCACTTCTTCGGTGTGGTGTTCGGCTTGGGTGTGTTGGTGGGAAGTGCCTTCTGCCCGTCGACGGTCGCGTCGACGGCCTTGCGGGTGTCGTTGGCGGTGTCGATGCCGTCGGCGATCTTCTTGCCGGTCTTGGCCAGCTTGGCCGCGGCCACCGCGTTACCGGCCAGCGGGATAGCGGAAGCCATGGACATGGCCGCGTCGACGTAGTTGCCCTCGGCCAGGTACCAGATGCCGTTGGCCACGTCGGCGACCTCACCGATTACTGGCACCATGCCGGCGACGTCCAGGGCGGCGTGGCCGATGTCTGACCACGACATTCCGAACAGGTGCCCGTCCAACTCGATGAAGCTGATCGGGTTACCGCCGGCGAACGCGTATCGGTTGCCGGTGAACGGGTCCATGGCCAGGCCCATGTCGGCCATGGCGCCGCCGTAGGTGTCCCGGGTCAGGAACCGGTTCAGGCCGGGGTCGTAGTTGCGGAACCCCATGTCGTACGTGCCGGAGCCGGCGTCCCAGCGGGAGGCGTTGAACCGGAAGGCGTTGTACGGCTCCTCGCCTTCCGGCTGCGTGCCCGGCTTGTCGACGCCGGTGAACTGCGACGAGTCGTCCTTGCCGTACGCCGTGTAGCCGTACGTGGCGCGGGTCTTACCGTCCTCCTTCGTGATGCCGATGACGTCGCCGCGCGGCCGGTAGATGAACTGCGAGTACTCCCGGCTGTCGTCGTCCTTGTGCTTGATCTGGGTGAGCTGCTGACCCCACGGCGCGTACTGGTAGGACTTGGTCGCCTTACCCGCGAGCTCCTCCCGCAGCACCTGGTTGTCCATTCCCAGGTACGTGAACAGGGTCGTCTTGCCGGCCGTCGTCTGCGACACCGTCCGGTCGAACGGGTCGTACACGTAGGTGGTCGACTTGGCGGTTGAGCCGATGCCTGAGGTGGTCTTCGCCGTACGGTCGAAGCCGTCGTAGTAGTACTTCTGCGCCCGCTGCCCGCCGACCGACACGGTGTCGAGGCGGCCCAGCGGGTCGTAGTTGTACGTCGACGTCACCCCACCGGACGTGGTGGAGTGCAGCCGGTTCCGGTCGTACTTGCTGGTGCTGGTCGCGCCCTCGATCGTCTGCGCCACCGTGTTGCTGTTGGCGTCGTAGGTGTACGACTCCACCGAGCTGCTGTCACCGGTCTTGTCGAGCCGGCTGATCCGGTCCTGCGGGTCGTAGGAGAAGACGTACGTGTTGTCGATGTGGTCCGACGAGTTGTCGGCGTTCATCAACTTCATCACGTCACGGGACGGGTGCCCGTTGGCCGAGTACTCCAGCGTGTGCTCCGCGACGGTCGCCCCGCCGGAGGTCTTCTCCAGCTGGTGCTTGGTGGAGCCGTCGAGGTAGTACTCGAAGTCCACGGTGTTGCCGTTGGGTTTGGTCTGCTTGAGCATCTGCCCGCGGGCGGTGTACGTGAACGACGAGATCTGCTGGTTGCCCGCCGTCGGCGTGTCGGCGTTGGTGACCTTGGCGACCATGTCCCGCGCGTCGTACTCGATCTTCGACCAGGTCAGGTCGTGGGTCGAGGTGAGCGGGTTGCCGTTGTCGTCGTAGGTCAGCGCGGTGGTGTTCTTCGGCGTGGTGTCGGTGGCGCCGGTGAACTCCTTGACCGTGGAGATCTGGTTGAGCTGGTCGTAGGCGATGTCGTACCGGCTGGCCTTGGCGCCGGGGCTGACGTCCTTGACCTCGACCAGCAACCCGTTCGGGTTGTACTTGTAGGTGAACTCCTTCTTCTCGTTGTCGACGTCGCCGGCGTTGTCGCGGACCAGCTTGACCGCGTCGGCGAGCACCTTGCCCGTCGCCTGATCGGTGAGGGTGATTTTCTGGACGCCGTCCTCGACGAAGGAGTAGCTGCCGAGGCTGATCCAGGTGCCGGTGTTCTGGGTCTGGTTCACCGTCTTGGTGACGCTGCCACCGTTGTGGGTGATGGTGAACTTCGCGTCCGTGGCGGCGCCGGTGACCTGCGGGTGCCGGACGAACACCTCGTAGCTGCCGTCGCGGGGGACGTTCAGCTGCCAGTTGAACTGCGCCGACCCGGCGCCGGCCGGGGCGGTGGCCACGTCGTAGCCCCACTGTCCGGTCGCACCACCGGCGGTCCAGGTGCCCTGGGTGGCGGTGTTGTTCGAGTCGGAGTTGTCGACCAGGATCACGTCCTTGCCGACCGGCAGGCCGTCCTCCGAGCGCCCCTTCTGGTTGCCCGAGGGGTGGTAGTCCCAGGTCATCGTCCGCGTGGTCGACCCGCCGGCCGAGCTCAGCGTGTTCTTGGTCTGCTGGCCCAACTCGTTGTAGTCGTAGGAGTTGACGATGTCCCACGGGTCCTTGGACGTCTTGGTCCACCCGTTGTCGTAGTAGGTGTACTCGGTGTCGTTGCGGACCGTCTGCCCGTCGGACGGAGGCGCGCTGACCTTCGCCAGGTTGCCGATCTCGTCGTAGGTGTAGAAGGTTTTGTCCGGCGTGTTGTAGCGGCTGTCGTCCTTGTCGTAGGACGACCACTCCTCCTTCTTGCGGTTCAGCGCGTCGTAGACGGTCACCACGGCGAAGTCGTCGGCGTCGTCCGGCGTGTTCACACCGCGCGGGGTGATTCCCTTCGTCTGGTTGCCGACCTGGTCGTACTCGTACTTCGTGTTGCGGTACGTGATGGTGCCGGTGCCGTCCTTGGTGTGCGGCACCTTCGACTCGATCAGCGCGCCGCGGGCGTCGTACGTCGCCAGCGACTCGTTGCCCTCCGCGTCGGTGGTCCCGACGGTCATGCCGTCCTTGTCGAACCGGGCGGTGGTGAACTTGCCGAGCGCGTCGGTGGTCTTGACGACCCGGTGGTTCCAGTCGTAGTCGTACTTGGTCGTGAAGTCGTCCTCGGCGCTGGCGGTCTTGCGCGCGTCGTACAGGACCTTGACGTTGCCGACAGTGTCGTACTCCGAGACCACCTTCTGGCCGAGGCCGTTGGTGACCTCGAGCGGCTGGTAGATCGCGTCGTACTTGGTGGTCGTGGTGTAGTCGCCGGCCTCGGGGGTCAGGTTGCCCTGCGGCTCGGTGACGGTAAGGACGTTGCCGACTTTGTCGTAGGTGGTGGTGGTCTTGCGCTCCGGGTCGGTCGGCTCGTCCTTGGGCGCGTACGACTCGGTCACCTGGTCGGCCTTGTCGTAGACGGAGGTCGACACCGTCCCGTTGGCCGCGTACGCGGTGACGATGTTGTCGTTCGCGTCGTACACCGAGGCCTTGGTGGTGATGAAGCGGTTGTTGGCTGCGTCCATCGGCTCGACCTTGTCCTTCGGCCGGCCGAAGGTGTCGTACGCCTGGGTTACCTTGGCGTTCTTGCCGTTCTTGACCTCGAGAACGTTGCCCCGGTCGTCGTAGGTGAAGTACGAGAATCCGGTGCCGGCGTCCTTGATCCTCGCCGGGTAGCCGCTGGCGTGGAAGTCGAGGTACTCGGTGGTGTTGCCGTTGGCGTCCTTGGCGGCGGTGAGCTGACCCCAGTCGTCGTAGGTGTTCCGGCTCGTGTAGTCGCCATCGGTCGCCGTGGTGTTGCCCACCGGGTCGGTGACCGTCTCGACGTCACCCTCGGCCGTGTACGTGAAGGTCCACTTCCGCCCCTCCGAGCTGGTCTTGCTGACCACCTCGGCCACGTACCCGTTGAGCTGGCGCTGGTAGGTCAGCACCGTGCCCGGCCAGCCGTTGCGGACCGCCTCCGCGTCCTTCGTTTCGGTCGGATAGCCGGTCTTCGGGTCGAACGCCCAGGTGGAGGCGGCCCCGTTCGCCTCCTCCAGCCGGACCACGTTGTGGTCGTCGTCCCAGCCGGTCTTGGTCGTCTCGTTCTTCGCGTTGGTGGTTTGGTACGCCCGGCCGTAGCCGTCCAGCAGGTACTGGGCGGCGTGGTTCTCGGCGTCGGTGACCGTGGCGTTGATGTTGTTGCCCTGCGGGCCGTCCGGGTCGACGTAGCCGAACTGGGTCAGATAGCCGAGCCGGTCGGTGTACGACTTGGTGGTCCAGTGCCACTTCGGGTCGTCACCGGCCTGCGGGTAGTTGTAGACCAGGTTGGTCGCGTTGCCCCGCGGGTCGGTGGTCTTGACCAGCTTGACGTTCTTGTTGCCCTGGGTCATGTCGTAGGCGAACTTGAACGTCTTCGGCGTGCCGTCGGTCGACCCGGCGCCGTCGATCAGCTCACCGAGCAGACCCTTGTCGGTGTACGCGAAGCTCAGCTTCCGCCCGGAGATGTCGGTGATCTCCGAGATGTGGTCGATGATCTTCGGATTGGTCAGGTTGGTCCCGGCCTTACGGGTCCAGGTGGTGTCGTCGATGTAGTCGAACGCCTGACCCTTGGCGTAGTAGTCGACGGTCAGGGTCTTCCGACCGGTCGCGTCGGTGATGTACCTGAGGAACTTCGTCGGCTTGTTGTTGGACTTCCGCTCCTCGTACGTGAACACCATCTCGTTCTGGTTGTTGTCCACGATGCTGGACAGGAAGCCCTCGCAGTCGTAGAAGAACTGCGTCCGGTCCGGCCGGGTCAGCACCCATGCCTTGCGCTCCTGCGTGTTGGGCTTGCAGTCCACGCTGCTGTACTTCTGCAGGTAGAGGTGCACACCCTTCGGGCTCTTCCACTCCGAGGTCGCCGCGTCCCAGGTGAACCAGTGGCTCGTACCGTCACCATCGGTCAGCGTGACCTTCGTCGGGTTCGGATTCGGGTGGAAGTCCAACGGCGTGCCCAGGCGCATCATCGACGACGCCTGCAACGACCAGCCGTACCCGGCCACCGAGTCGCTGGTGTCCAGCGAGTTGTACGCCAACCGCACGAACGTCGAAAGCCCCCGGGAGGGGTTGTTGATCGCGTTGTACGACCAGACCGTGTTGCCGGAGTAGAGGTTGTTCATCAGCGAGCCACCGGCGCCGGTGTTCTTCCCCGCGTACGAGTAGAACTTCTCCAGGCCCAGCTGGTCGGAGGTCGGCTCCTCCACCGCCACGTTCTGCGGCAGCGCCGGGATCGGCGAGCTCTCCGACAGCTTCTTGCCGGTGAGCTTGTTGCGCAGGTCCCACTGCAGCACGTAGTCGGTGCGCTTGTTCCCGTCCGTCGACGACGGGGGGGTCTTCACCTGCGCGGCCACGTCGACCGTGCCGCCGGCCGGGACGCTCTTCGGCAGCGCCGTCTTCAACTCGAAGGTGGCGTCCGCGCCGTCGGTGA
Organism: Micromonospora sp. NPDC050200; assembly: GCF_040656135.1. Lineage (NCBI taxonomy): Bacteria > Bacillati > Actinomycetota > Actinomycetes > Micromonosporales > Micromonosporaceae > Micromonospora > Micromonospora sp. NPDC050200. The sequence goes on along the minus strand of NZ_JBFALG010000020.1, from coordinate 39,479 downwards.
GCCCGTCGGCCCGCTTCCAGTCGTAGCCCAGCTCCCAGTCGGTCGGGTTCCATGCCGCCAGGGTCGGGTTCGACAGGGTCACCGGCACCGTGTACGTGGCGTTCGGCGTCGTCAGCGCGGGCGTCGAGGCCGCGTAGTAGGTCGACTCGGCGGTCTGCTCGAGGTAGGTGACCTCCAGCGTCGGCCGCAGCAGCGGCTCCTGCCCCTCGGACGACAGCAGCATCGCCCGCGCGGTCTGGTTGACCTCGTCGCGCTGGCGCAGCAGCAGACCGTAGTTGGTGGTCGGGCTGGTGAGCCAGCCCTTCGCCGCCGGGGTGACGTCCCAGGTCGCCCACTCGGGGTCGTTGGTGAACCCGGTGGTGCCCGCCTTCCAGGTGGTGTCGTAGTCACCACCCTTGGCGATCCAGGGATTGACACCGTCGTAGGTGTCCCAGGTCGCCTTCGTCTCGTTGAACGCCTGCTTGAGCTTGTAGACGTCCACGAACTCGTCGGTGTCCGTACCCGGGAACAGCGACGTGTTGTACATGCGCAGCTCGGCGTCGACGATCTGCGCGTCGGTCGGGACACCGGTCAGCGTCGGGAACTTCACCAGCCCGTGGGTGTCGCCGTAGTAGGGCGAGTTGTTGCCCGGGCTGACGTACGGGTCACCGTCGTAGACGTCCACGTTCTCCGTCGGCCGAGTCTGCGACAGCGTGGTGTCCGTGGTGCCCGTACGGTAGATCCGGGTGATCTGACCCGCCTTCGGCAGGATCGCCGGCTGCGTCGGACCCGCGATCAGCCGCCCGTCCTTGGTCTTGACCGCGACCATGTAGTAGTAGAACTTCCGCGCCAACGGGTCGGTGTTGTCCGCCGGCGTGGGGACCGCGGTGGTGTCCTGGTAGGTGCGGGTGGCGCTGGAGACTGGCGCGACCAGCGTGGCCGTCGACGGCGTGTACTCCTGGAAGATGCTGCGGTGCACCTGGTACTCGGCGATGTCCGTGCCCGGGTAGGCCGGCCAGTCCAGCACCGCACCCGTCGAGGTGATCGTGGTCGGCGGGTTCACCGCGATGCCCGGGGTGCCCCAGGTGACCACCAGCTTCGGCAGGTTGTAGTCCCGCCGCGCATTGTTGTAGGCGAACTCCGACGCCTCGAAGATCGGGCCGCCGCGGCCCTTCTTCGCCTCGTCGACCGCCTTGACCATGAAGCCGTAGTTCGGCTGGGAGTTGTTGACCCACTCCTGCACCGCGTTGCGGACCGGGAACGAGCTCCAGACGTTGGAGACCGCGGCCTTCTTGGTCGTCACGCCCCAGCGAGTGAAGCGGACCGCGTCCGCGATCACCGACTTGCCGGCCACGTCGCCGAGGACGACCTTGCCGGTGGTGCCGGCGACGAACGGGTGCACGCCGAGGGTCTTCCACTCACCGAGACCGCTGCCGGTCTGGTCGACGCTGTAGGCCTTGGACCCGCCGTTGTAGTAGACCGTGTACGGGGCGTTGGTCGGCCGGTCCGCCTCGGTGACGAAGTGGGCCTCGACCTGGTAATCACCCGACTCGGTGATGGTCGGCACCCAGGTGTGGGTGTTCCCGGCAGTGGTGTCGCTGTTGTAGCGGTAGTCGCCGTTGATCGCCAACGGCGTCAGCGCGGTGTTGGCCGAGTACGGCCAGGTGCCACTCACCGACGTGCCGGAGTCGCCGTCGTCCTTGGTGACCATGTTGCCGGCCGGCTGCGCGGCCATGTTGGCGTTCATGTTCGACCAGTTCGCGGTGCTCTCCGTCCACGGCTGGGTGACCCGCCGGGCCTCCATCGCCACGTCGAAGCCCCACGCGTAGTGGGTCTGCGAGTAGTACATCTCCATCCGCGCGTCGTCGATCGGCGTGTTCGCCGGGACCGAGCTGACGTCGAACTTGACCAGGGACCGCCACGACTGGGAGGCGTCCGTGCCCACCTTCAGCTGGTAGGTGTTGTTGTAGTTCGTGGTGGTGGCGCCGGAGTAGATCGCGACGTCCTGCGCGTCGGTCGGCACCGGCTGCACCTTGATGGTCGGGTCGACCACCACCGGGTACACCCGCGCCGAGTCCGCCAGCCAGCCTGCGTCGGGGGTGACGGTGACCGTCGTGGTGGCACCGGACTGCGTCACCTTCTGGGTGACCTTGTCGCTCCACACCTTGCCGTGCGGCGAGGCCTTGTCGTCCTTGTCGTCGAACATGAACGGCGCGGGCATCTCGAAGTACGTCCGACCGCCGTCCCGGCCGACGAACGCGATCGAGCCGTCCTCGCGCTGCTGTGCGACCAGCCCCGCGGTGTCCAGCTTGAACGTGTAGGACACCGGCGCGGCCGGGGCCTTACGCAGGACGATCTTCTCCTTGAGCGCGGTGCTGGTCACGTCGTAGACCACGTCCGCGCCACCGGCCACGCCGGGGTAGGTCACCGTCGAGCCGGACACCTTCGGCGTGACCGCCTGCGCTGCGCCCGCCAGGCCCAGCTCGATGCTGCGGCCGTCCTGCTCGAACCGGGCCAGCTCATCCGAGCTGTCTCCGAAGAGGCTGGTGAAGGCGTTCGTCCGGTTGCCCTGGACGTAGCCCTTGTCGTTGGTCGGCCGGACGGTGGTGTCGATGGGCTGGTAGCGGCCCTTCGAGTCCTTGTAGTGGACCGGCACCGCGGAGATCTCCGCCTGCGTGCGCCCGTCGGCCAGCTGGTACGTCTTGCCGTTCGCCGTGCGCTTGCCGGTCAACTCCTTGACCCGCTTCTGCGCCGGCCACGCCTTGCCCGCCGGCGTGTTCTCCTGCACCGACAGCCCGGCGCTGATGACCTCCGGCCTGGGCCGGTCCGGCCCATCGCCGACCAACCCGCGGGCGGCGCCCCCGAGCCGGTCGAGCAGACCCTTTCCGTCGTCGCTGGCGCTCGCGGCGCCCACTGGTCTCTGTTCGGACAGGGCCTGCGTCCCGCCCATGGTGGCCGCCAGGGCCACCACCAGGGCCGCGATCAGCGGTCCCCGTAGCTTTCTACTCACCCGCTACCCTCCGTTCAAGGGCCAATACGTCGGGTAGAAGCTATGGAGAGGACATACACCGGCAGCTATCGTCCGGCTATCTGGCGACGGTAGCCGGGGGGGGGTGTCCCTATGGGTTTGGTCAAGTCCCGGAAGGGGCCGACGTCAACCGGTGGGTGAGGTCGTCGAGGCAGACGGTGAGGTCGGCGGTGGTGGACATTTCATAGTGGGTGCTGATGACGGTGCCTGCGGAGATCTGGGCGAGGTCAAGTTCGGCTTCGCCGCTGGTCCAGACGGTCAGCTGGGCCTCGCGGTCGGTGGTGGTGCAGACGATCCAGGCCGCAGACTTGTCGCGGGTGGGTCCGCGATGCAGTTCCCATCGCACGCCGGCGCTGTTCCATTGGCTGGCGCGGGCCGCCGGCGTCCGCGCCGGTGTAACCCAGCCTGCGCTGCCAGTTCGCGTACGACGTGCGGTCCGCATCGCTCCAACGCGGTCCCGGGCCCGACAGGTGCGCGCCGCAGCCCTCAGCGACCAGGCGGACGCCCATCGCCGTCACGATCGAACTGTTCGGGTTGGACTGGAAGAGGGGCGCCCCCGGGTACGGCTCGTAGCTGGTCCCACCGGCCGAGACACCGTCCTCGGCGGGCGCCTGGCCGGTCGGGCCGCCGTACCAACAGGGACACGAGCTTTCGTCGGCCTGGACGAAAGTCCGGCCTTCCCCGGTGAAAGCCATGGACATATGGACATACCTTTTGTTAGCTTCGACCGCATGTTTCGTCGAGGTAACCGACACGCGGTCAGCCCCTCGACGATGGCCCGAGACGCCAGGTCCTTGGCCCGTCGCCGAGCACAGCTGCGACGCCATCGGCAACCTGCGCAGCTGACCGCAGAGACCCCACGCCGGTCGGCCCGCGGTCGCCGCGCCCCGCGTGACGCGCGGGCTCAACAGTCTCCAAAGTCCACACCGCCCACCAAGAGGAAAGGGCCGTACGTCCCCGATCCGCCCCGATCAGTCCTCAGCAAATGGAGAGGCAGATGAAAAGACGACTCGCGCTCGCCGTAGCGGGCCTGACAACCACCGCGCTTTTCGCCACGCCAACCATCTCGATGGCCGAGCCAGGCACGACAGGCGCGCCCCCGGAGACGAACTTCCAGAAGGTGACCCTCAACGACCACCCGGGCGAGCCGATGGACCTCGCCGTGCTGCCCGACAGCCGGGTGCTGCACGTGACCCGCCCGGGTGAGGTCTGGCTGCACGACCCCGCCACGGGCCGCAACACCGTCGCCGCGACCCTGGACGTCTACCGGCACGACGAAGAGGGCCTGCAGAATGTCGCGATCGATCCCAACTTCGGCAAGGCCGGAAACAACTGGGTCTATCTGTACTACTCGCCGCCGATGAACACCCCGGTCGACGACCCGTCGACCCCGAACGTCAACGAGGGCGACGCGCCGGCCTGGGGCACGCCTGAGGACTTCGAGCCGTTCAAGGGGGTGATCCGGCTCTCCCGGTTCCGGCTCGTCAAGGACAAGCTGGACCTGTCCACCGAGCAGCAGATCCTCGATGTACCGATCGACCGGGGCATCTGCTGCCACGTCGGCGGAGACATCGTCTTTGACGCCAGGGGCAACCTGTACCTGTCCACCGGTGACGACACCAACCCGTTTGAATCGGGCGGCTACACCCCTATCGACGAGCGCCCCGGCCGCAACCCGGCCTACGACGCGCAGCGTAGCTCGGCCAACACCAACGACCTGCGCGGCAAGATCCTGCGCATCAAGGTAGGCGACGACGGGTCGTACACCACCCCGGACGGAAACCTCTTCCCGAAGGGCACGCCCGGCACCCGGCCCGAGATCTACCTGATGGGCCTGCGCAACCCGTTCCGGATCGAGCTGAACCGGCAGACCGACGAGCTGTACATCGCCGACTACTCGCCGGACGCGGGTCAGGCCGATCCGCTGCGCGGGCCGGCCGGGCAGGGCAAGTGGGCCGCCGTCCGCAAGGCCGGCAACTACGGGTGGCCCTACTGCGCCACCGCACAGCTGCCCTACGCGGACTACGACTTTGCCACCGGCCAGTCCGGGGAGACGTTCAACTGCGCCGCGCCGATCAATGAGTCACCGCACAACACCGGGCTGCGGCAGCTACCACCGGTGGAGCAGCCGGACGTCTGGTACGGCTACGGCCCCTCGGCGCAGTTCCCGGAGCTGGGCACCGGCGGCATCGGACCGATGGCCGGGCCGGCGTACCACTTCGCCTTCCCGACGACGCAGGGACGCGCGCCGGTGGCGTGGCCTGCCTACTACGACGGCCTACCGCTCTTCCACGAGTGGACCCGGGACTACGTGAAGGGCTTCCGGCTGAACTCCGGCGGCAACCTGAGCGGGATCGAGCCGGTACTCCCCTCGTTCACCTTCGACAACCCGATGGACCTGGAGTTCGGCCCGGACGGCGCGCTCTACGTGCTCGAATACGGCGACGGTTTCTTCAGCGAGAACCCGGACGCGCAGCTGGCCCGGATCGACTACACCGGCTGGAAGGGCAACCACACCCCGGCACCCCAGGTCTCGGCCACGCCCACCAACGGGCTCGCGCCGCTGACCGTCACGTTCGAAAGCGGTGGCACCACGGACTACGACGGCGACCGGCTGTCGTACGCGTGGGACTTCGACAACGACGGCAAGGTCGACTCACGCGTGGCGAACCCGACGTTCACCTACCAGAAGAACGGCCTCTACAACGCCACGCTCAAGGTGAGCGACCCAGGAGGACTGTCGGCCGCCGCATCGGTCCGGGTCGTGGTCGGCAACGCCCAGCCAGTGGTGGAGCTGGTCAAGCCGATCGCGGGCCAGCCGTTCAAGTTCGGCGACACCGTGCAGTTCGAGGTACGGGTGACCGACGACCAGCCGGTGGACTGCTCCCGCGTCAGCGTCACGTACGTCCTCGGCCACGACACGCACGGCCACCCGCAGACCACCGCCAACGGCTGCGCCGGCTCGATCCAGACGACGGTGCCGTCCGGCCACGACCCGGCGAACGACAACCTGACCGCCGTTTTCGTCGCGTCCTACACCGACCCCGGTGGTGACGGGCTGCCCTCCCTGACCGGAACGGACCAGGTCGTCCTGGTCCCCACCGCGTAGACCCTCCGAAAGGAGTCATCATGTGTTATGGATACGACGGAATGGCCGCGCTGCGGCGGTCCGTCATCGACCGACGCGGCCTGCTGCGCGGTTCACTGGCGGCGCTCGCCGGCGTCGGGCTCGCGTCGTCCGGGATCGGCGCGACGGCTGCGACGGCTACCACCCGGACCACCGGGATGCACCACGTGCCCCCGGGCCTGATCAGCATCCAGCTGTGGACGGTGCGCGACGCCCTGTGGGGTTCGCCGGGGTACGACGCGACCCTCGCCCACCTCGCCAAGATCGGCTACCCGCGGGTGGAGCTGGCCCTCGGCTACTTCGGGCGTACCGCTGCCCAGCTGCGCCAGTTCCTGGACAGCATCGGCATCGAGGCCAGCTCCAGCCACGAGGGGATCAGCGGTGACGCCGCCGCCCTGGAACAGAAGATCCAGAACACGCTCACCCTGGGCCAGTCGTTCATGGTGGTGCCGTACCTGTACTCCGACCGCGAGGACGACTGGAGGCGCTGGGCGGAACAGATGAATGTCGAGGGCGCAGCGGCGGCCGCGGCCGGCCTGCGCTACGGCTACCACAACCACGCCCACGAGTTCACCATCGACCTCGGTGGTGGCAGGCGCCCCTGGGACGTGTTGACCGAGGAGCTCGATCCCAAGCTCGTACACCTGGAGGTCGACATCTACTGGGCCGTCACGGGCGGCATCAACTCGGGAGATGGGGTGTCCGACCCCGAGGGCTTCGTGCTGGACGTCATCCGCAGCGCGCCGCAGCGTGTCCTGCAGTACCACGTCAAGGACCGACACGAGTCCAACGGCGACATGGCCGACCTGGGCACCGGAATGATCGATTTTGCCCGGATCTTCCGGGAGCACTCGGTGCTCGAGTACATCGTCGAAAACGACACTCCCGATGTGACACCGCAGCAGACGGCCGAAGTCGGCTACCGCTACCTGCGCAAGCTGCGGTTCTGAGGAATCCCGGGAGGGCTTCTCACTGCCTTCGGGCGACCGTTGATCCCTTGGAGCCGAGCTCAAGGCCCCTCATCGAGGGGCCTTGAGCTCGGCTGATTTGTGGTGGCGATCCGAGAATGCATCCCACTGACCCAGGAACAGCTCGCCGTCGAGCTGGGCGTCGACCGCGCGACCGTACAGAGCTGGGAATCAGGACGCCGGCCCTTCAGCGCCGTACCGGTATAGTGCCCGGATGCTGCGCGTCGTTTCGGATCTTCGCGACCGGCTGGCGGCCGGGTCGGTCAGCGGCGACGGCGGGCCGTGCTGACCGGCATGCTTGCGTTGGGCCGCCGGCGAGGTACCGGGCTACTCGCCGTGGTCTTCGCCAGCGGCCTGGTGGTGCCGCTCGGTGGCTGTTTCGACGGTTGCACCGACACCGTGCTCCAGGTGTCGCCGGTCGAGGCCGACGACGTGGCCGCCCCGCTCACCGTCAGCGCGCGGCTGACCCGGGACGGCGATCCGTTCGCCGGGGTCGCGGTGAAGCTGGCGGTGATGGTGGTGGGCCCGAACAACGCACACAGCGAGGCGCTGTTCTCCGCGACCACCGACGCCGACGGCCGGGCGAGCGTGACCCGGCCGGGTGGCGTCGCCCGGCTCTCGCCCATCAACCACCAGGTGACCGGGTACGCCGCCTACTTCCAGCCGCTGGACAAGATCGACGGAGTGGCCTACTGCTGGTCGAGCGCCACCGCGCCGATCACCTGCCGCGCCGATGCCGGATCCGGGCCGTGCCCGGCCGGTAGGCCAGCCTGACGTCGCCGGCATCCTGCGCGCGGCCCTCTGGCACTGCTGGGCGCCCAGATCGTGACCGCCGAGGGCAACTTTCCACTCACACATCTAAAAGTTTCGCTAGTTCGATGTAAAGTGATAGCGCCAGCGATCGGTCTTTTGTGTTTCGAGATCGTACTGACTGGCCCCCAGAGGAAAGTTCAGGGCTCCTTCCCGGCCGTGACCCGCACCCACAGGAGGATCCATGACCGCACCGAACCGGCGGCGCGGGCGGCGCCGAGCCGTGCTCGCGGCCGCAGGTGCCGCTCTGGCAACCGTGCTCGCCGCAGCCCCCGTCGCCCCGGCCACGGCCGCACCCGTCACCGCCGATGTCCCGCCGCAGGAACCAGGCGTTACCCTGCGCTCGTACGACATGGGCGTCCCGCTGTCGGCACTGTGCACCCTCAAGCCCGCACAGACGCCGAACGTCGACAGGCGCGTGCCGCAGATCAACTGGACCACCCCGGACGAGTTCGGTCTCTCCGACCGGTTCATCAGCCACGTCATCGCCAACCTCACCGTCCCCGTCGACGGCCCGTACGCGTTCCGGCTCACCAGCGACGACGGGTCACGGCTGACGATCGGCGATCAGCTCGTCGTCGACCACGACGGCCTGCACGGCGAGACCTCCCGGGAGGGATCGGTCACCTTGAGCGCCGGCCTGCACCCGTTGTTCGTCGAGTTCTTCGAGAACGGCGGTGGCCAGGTGCTGCGGCTCGAATGGCGGCCCCCCGGCGCCGACGACTTCGAGCTCGTGCCGACCTCCGCGCTGAGCACCGATGCCGGGGTCGTGCGCGTCACCGCTCCCGGGTGGAAGTACTGCGAGGGCGCGACCGACTCGGCCGGGGACGGCCTGCCGCTCGACCGTGTGCACCCGGGCTACACACTCACCGACCTGCGTCCCGGCGGGTTCCGGCCGCAGGTCACCGGGATGGCCTTCATGCCTGACGGCGATCTGGTCATCTCCACCTGGGGCGGCACCGACAACGCGACCGGCGAGGTCCACGTGGTCGAGGGCGTGACCGGGAAGACCGGTCCCGAACAGGTGACCTACCGCAGGCTCGCGGAGGGGCTGCGCGAACCCCAGGGGGTGGCGGTGGTCGACGGCACCGTCTATGTCAGCCAGAAGCACGAGCTGACGGCCTTGCGCGACACCGACGGCGATGGCGTCGCGGACGACTACCGGACGGTTGCGACCTGGCCGTGGGGCCGTAACTTCCACGAGTTCGCGTTCGGCCTGCTCTACCGGGACGGCTACTTCTATCTCAACCTGTCGGTCGCCATCAACCTGGGTGGCGCCACCACGGTGCCCCAGCCCGCGCCGAACCGCGGTACCTCGATCAAGGTGAACGCCAAAACCGGCGAGATCACGTATGTCGCCGGGGGGCTGCGCACGCCCAACGGGATCGGGTGGGGCCCGCGCGGCGAGGTCTTCGTCACCGACAACCAGGGGGGCTGGCTGCCCGCGTCCAAGCTGGTCGCAATCCAGGATGGCGCCTTCTACAACCACTACACGACGCCCGCGGGGCCGTTCGACGACAAGCCGGTGACGCGTCCCATCGTCTGGCTCCCGCAGAACGAGATCGGTAACTCACCGTCCACTCCCGTGCTGCTGAAGCAGGGGCCGTACGCGGGGCAGCTGGTCGTCGGCGATGTGACCTACGGTGGCCTGCAGCGCGTGTTCCTCGAGAAGATCGAGGGGCAGTACCAGGGCGCGGTGTTCCGGCACACGCAGGGCCTGGAGTCCGGCATCAACGAGGTGGCCCTCGGCCCCGACGGCGCGGTATACGTGGGTGGCCTGGGCGCCGGCGGCAACTGGGGTCAGGACGGCAAACTCACGTACGGCCTGCAGAAGCTCACGCCCAACGGCACCTCGGTCTTCGAGGTCAAGGAGATGCGCGCGTCGAATGTCGGGTTCGAGCTGGAGTACACCGAGCCGCTGTCGGCCGAGACCGCGCAGAAGCTCGCCGACGCGTACCAGGTGACGCAGTGGCGCTACGGTGCGACGAGCCAGTACGGCGGTCCCAAGCTCGAGCTGGAGACGCTCAAGGTGACCAAGGCCGAACTGTCGGCCGACGGCCGCACTGTCAAGCTCAAGATCCCGGGCCTGAAGGAGAACCGCGTGGTGCACCTGCGCTCCCCGCGTCCGTTCTCCTCCGCCGGCGGCGAGGAGCTGTGGAACACTGAGGCCTGGTACACGCTCAACGAGATCCCTGGTCGCGTGGTGCAGCCGCAGACGTTCTTCGAGGCCGAGGAGGGCCGTACGGTCGGCGTCGGCATGGCCACCGACCACGCCGCCTACTCCGGCGCTGGCTTCGCCGCCGGGTTCGCCCAGGACGGCTCGTCGACCAGCATGTCCGTCGACGTCCGCAAGAGCGGGACGTACGACCTGGCGATGCGCTACAGCAACGGCCCGAACCCCTACTCGGGTGAGAAGCAGCTGAGCCTGTACGTCAACGGTGAACGGGTGAAGCAGATGGTCTTCCCCTCCACCGTGACCTGGAAGGAGTGGGGCACCGTCACTACCACCGTGCACCTGAACGAGGGTCGAAACGTGGTCGAGTACCGCAAGGAGGCCGCGGACTCCGGGCACGTGAACCTGGACGTACTCGCCGTCCGGCCGCACGGCCAGCGCATCACGCTGTTCAACGGTAACGATCTCACCGAATGGCAGCACAGCGACGGGCGCGAACCGGGGTGGACGGTCGCGGACGGCGCCATGACGGTGCGCAGTGGGGACCTGCGCACGTTGCAGGCCTTTGGCGACTTTCGCCTGCACGTGGAGTTCAACCTGCCGCTGTACCCGCCGGACGTGACCGGCCAGGCGCGCGCCAACAGCGGCGTGTACCTGCAGGACCGCTACGAGATCCAGGTGCTGGACTCGTTCGGCATCGACCCGCCGCAGATCAACGACGCCGCGGCCATCTACAACCAGAAGGCCCCCGACGTGAACGCGGCGCTGCCGCCCCAGGCCTGGCAGACATACGACATCGTCTACCGGCAGGCCCGCTACGACGCGGCCGGCAAGAAGGTCGACAACGCGCGCGTCACCGTGGTGTGGAACGGCGTCACGGTGCACGACGACGTCGAGATCCTCGGCCCGACGGGCGGCAGCCGGCCCGAGGGCCCGGCGACGGGCGCCATCCGGCTGCAGGACCACGGCGATCCGGTCCAGTACCGCAGCATCTGGATCGAGCCGCTTGACCTGTAGGCCCGCCAGCGGTCAGAACGCGGACGGCCGGGACCGGTTCGCCGGCCCGGCCGCCCGCATGGGGTCCATCCGGCCGTGCTCGACGAGCTGGTCCCATCGGCGTGGCATTACGTCGAGCAGTACACCAACAGTGGACTTTTGGCCGATGGTGAGTAATGTCAGGTAGCTGTCTGTACCTGTGCTCTCCGAGGAGGCCGGCGACCCGTGGCCGAGAGATCGACCGCTCGTTCCGCCAATGGGGCTGCCCAACATCACGACGATCCGGCGAGCGTCATAGACAGCTGGATCTCTCGCCAGTCGCGGCTGCCGGCGGGTGATTCCGACTCGTCCTACGAGCGGCAGGAGGCTGCCGCGCCGCAGTGGTTCGAGGACGTGTCGGACCAGTACGAGGAGTCGCAACATCCCGCGGATACCTACCAGGAGCACGAAGGGCGACACGCAAGGCACCGGGCACACCCGCAGTACGAGGATGAGTACGAGCAGTACGACGGGGCCTACCTTGAGCATGAGCATGCGTACCGACGGTCGGACCCGCCGGCCTACCCCGAACCGGCGTACTACCGGCCCGACCAGACCTATCAGTACGAGGAGTACGACCACGCCCATCGGGAGGAACGCCGGGCCCAAGAGCCGTACGAACCGACCGATGCCAGTTCGGCCCACGAGGACGCGTACGCCGCGCAGCTGGAACGGTATGCCCCACCGGAGGCGGACTACGGCCACGCGGAGTACCCCCACGACGATTACGGCGGCCGCAACGAGTACCGCCACGAGGAGTTTGCCGCGCAGGACCCCGAGGCGGAGGAGGCGCGGCCCCGAAGGAGGCACCATCGGGCGGTTGTTGCCCGCCCGCGGCCGGCCAGGCGGCGGCGCTGGCTGATCCCGGTCGGGGGGCTCGCGTTGGGGGCGCTGCTCTGCGCTCTGGCCATCATGTGGGGGTCGGGCCGGCCGCCGGAGGGCGAGTTGCCGGTGTCGGCGGCCACCGCCCCGCCGGACCCGTCTGAGGAGCTCATTACCGTCCCGGAGATACCGTCGACGCCGCCAGGTTCCGCGACACCGCCCAACTCCTCCGCCACGCCCAGCGCCACACCGTCGGTCACGCCTTCCGCCACGCCCAGCGCCACACCGTCGGTCACGCCGTCCGCCACGCCGACCCCGACGCCCACCGTGGCCACGCCGACGCAGACCCGGAGCCCGAGCCCGGTCCTGCTCGGCCCATCGAGCAGCAGCGGGGTGGCGAACATGGCCCAGCGGTACTGTGATCGGTACACCGGGGGCTCCGCGGAGCCCCGCAACGACGGCCGTTGGCAATGTACGAGGCTTCTCTCCACGTCGATCGTCAGCATGGACGTCGCCTGCCGCGACACCTTCGATTCGGGCGCCTACGCACGGACATCGAAATCTGGCGATCCGTACGCCTGGCGGTGCTACCGCTGATCACCCAAGCTCGCAGCACCTGAGCCGACGCCCGACACCCCAGCTCCCCGTTCGGGCCGGTGCGGACGTTGCGTGCGGACGCGTCGCCGTGTACGAGGGTGAGCGGGCCTGCCGAGGCGATGTCCTGCTCGACCTTTGGCACCCGCCCGACAAGTCGCTCGGCGAGCGTTCGCAAGGACCGTCGGAGCCACAACCCACCGGCCGAGGACTTGGACCTGCTCTTGCTCTCACTCAGTTGGTTACTCAGCGCGTCCCCTGCCGCGAGACGGCTTGCAAGGCGCTCTATGGCCTGGAGAGAACGACCCAGACGACAACTGCGCCGAGGATCAGCACCCATTCGCCAGACCAACCCGCAATCAGCCCTTGCTTCAAGCGTTGGCTGCCATACCCGGACAGGATGAAGATGAGGCCGGCAGCCAGCAGGAGCATATGCACGAAGCCGTACGTGACCAGCATGGAGAAGAGAACGGCGAACCGGCCACCGGCCTCCAGGTCCTCATCGGGGCTGCTGGCACCGTACTTCTCAAGAGGGACCTTCATCGCCGCGATGGCCAGCGCATGAGCAAGCGTGGCCAGGCCAACGCCGCCGATCAGCAACCACCAACCAGGGCGGTTCCTCGAACCCGAAGCGCTACCCAACTCCGACATGCATACCCCATTCGGCCCCGCCACCAGGGCGGCCAGCAGCGGTTAAACAAGAACTGCTGTGCAGGCCGCAAGCCCAACAACGGCCAGCGGTGGGGAGGTTACAGCTTCGGCGCGATCCGCGTGCCCCGCCATCACTGTCTGCCGTCGACCCGCCCTTCTGGGAGCGGGCCGCCGCCCGTCCTGCCACGACGGGCGGACCGTGACGGCTCGTACGGACGCTGGCGGGCCGGGCGGTGGTCTGCTCGGCTTGCCCCGGCCAATGGCAGGCGGGATGGCCTACCGCCACCGCCCACGGACCGTGACCCGCCGACGGAGCCCTGGCCATCAGCCGGGCCGAGGCGAGCTGGTCGAGTGTCGGCGAGCCGCGGTCGCGTCGGTGCTTGTCCTCGGCGATCCGTGCACGCGGCTGAGCGCCTCGGCGATTCTCTCGGCAGATGACCTGCACAGGCTGCAGAGACGGTTACCTGATTCAGCTCTCGCGGTTCGGGTCGCCGAGGGCGTCCCACTCCTCAGGAGTGGTGGGAAACGGCTGCCAGTACGGCAGGTAGAACGCCCGCCACGTCGGAGTGGCCATCGAGAACGACTCCAACTCCGGGTCCGCGAGCATGCGGTAGACGAACTCCGTGGTCGACATGTCGAACCGGTGCCACGGGTGGGGTGGGTCGTGCCGAGCCACCACAGGCCACCGATCAGGGTTTACCGAGCGGTCCGCCAGCCAGAAGTACTGACCCCCGGACGAGTCGTGACCCCATTCGATCAGCCCGGACCCCTTGTCGGGCCCGTACAGCTCGTACGGGGCGTACAAGCGCCCGACGGATTCGTCATGCTCGCTCACCCAACGCCGGCTGGAGTTCCACCACCCGAGCAGCGAAGTCGAATCGTGATCGTCGGTCGGTCGCAGTAGATCAAGGAGCGCCATGAACAGCCCCGGCACGAACCGCCGACACAACTCCTTGAAGTCGCTTGGCAGCGTGACACCGAGCTCGGCCTCCACCTGCTCCCAGCCGGCACCGCCCTCAGGCTCGTGGCGCCATCCGGTCACCTCGACGATCCGGTCTATCCACGTCAGCTGATCATTCACGGCCGGCAAAGTAACAGTACGGACGGACATCTCCTCGCCTGGTCGTCACCCGCCCGCTGACCGTTGCTGCACTTGGTACTCCAACGTCACTTGGCTTCGGTTGGGCGGTCGTCGGTGGGCGACCATCGGCGGCCAGGGCTGGCCGTCCAGACACGACCCACAGCGTCACGCAATGCCTCAAGTAATGCTCAAATCCGGTTCGCGGCGACCGACCGATGTCAGAAGATGCACATACGCTCCCCTCGGTTCCAGCCGGCTCCCATCGCTTCGGACCCATACGGAGGTTGCATCGCGGGATAGGTCCAAGCGGACTTAACATGTGCAATGGTACAGCGGGTTCTCTCTGTGGGAGCGGTCCGAAGTCGAGGCGACCCCGTAGGGGAGAGGCCGATTACCGCCGGCGCGACGATCGGTGGAGGAAGCGACTGCTTCCTGATCACGGCGGTCGCGCTCCCGGCCTTCCGACCCTCCGCCGCGCGCGAACGCCCAGCCGCACCCAGCTCGCACACGGCCCTCCCGATCCTTCTCACGACGGCCATCGTCGTACCCAGGCTCATCGCGCGCGAGTTCGGCGCCGCCGTCCTGAATGGACCGACCCGATCACACCAGGGCCGGCCACCACATCAACCACACGCCACAAGCAGAAGGAGGGGAGAATGCGACGCACACAACTGCGCATCGCGCTTCTCGCGCTGCCCGCCCTGGTGGGGAGCGTCCTCATGGCGACCGCGCCCGCAGGCGCGGATCCCGCGGAGTCGACAGCCACGGCGGGCTCGGGGCGATCCCACCTCGAGGATTCGGAGCCGGTACGCCTCGTACGCATCCAGCTGGCCGGCGCCGACATGCTCGACGAGGTCGTCGCCGCCGGCTTCGACCTCGAGCACGGCCTCAGGCGCGTGCCGACCGGCATCGAAGGCGAGGCGGTGGTAACCGCCGAGCAGATCGCCGAACTCGAGGCGATGGGCGTCGAAATCCTCAGCGACGACGAGAGCTTCGCATGGAGCGACGAGGCCGACGGCGCCATCCAAGCCTTCGGCGCGCAGGCCGTCCAGCTGTTCAGCCACGAGGAGACGGTACGGGTCGCCCGCGTCGACTGGTTCACCACGAAGGGCCAGGGTTTTCTCTACGTCGAGGCACGGACCACTGAAGGGCAGCAGACGAACCCGGTCGTCACGATGCAGCTCGAGAACGACTCGGGCCCGGGCACGTCGTTCGGTTTCGCCCGGACGATGAGCCGGTTCGTCGACTCCGGGCAGTACATGTTCCACCGGAACCTGTTCAAGCTCGACGCACGCCCGAACCAGATCCGGGTCACGAGCTCGACCGGCGGCGTCGCCACCGGCTACGTCTCCAACTGGCTCGAGGACGGCGCGCCGCCGCTGACGGCGAACCCGGCCTACAAGTGGAACTTCGTCGACGGCTACAAGCACCCGCAGCAGCTCTACAGTCGCGCCGAGGAGATCGCACGCCAGTACCCGGACATCGCCGAGATCGTCTACCTGCCGCACCAGACGAACGGCTACCAGCGCAAGGCGCAGGCCACGATCGGCGGTACCGGGCAGGCTGCGGTCGTCGCCAGCTCGGCGGCGTGGGGCCACGAGGGTGGCAACGACATCACCGTCGAGTTCGTGAATCGGCCGGGAGCCAACCTCCCGCTCGCCGTCGAGGTGGTGGGCAAGGCGGTCCGCGTCCTCCTCGCGAAGGACGCCTCCGGTGGGCTCACGAGTACGGCCGCGCAGGTGGCGGCGGCGCTGCGGACCCAGTCCCAGGGCCTGATCGACCGGGCGCACCCGTATCGCACCAACGCGGGCACCGGCATCGTCGCGCCGACGTCCGGCCCGGTCGCGCTGACCGACTTCCTCGACCAGAAGCGCGTCGGCGCACCGGAGGGCGAGGTGCCGCGTGGCCCGGCCACGATCCCCGTCCTGCGGATCGGCAAGCACCGCGACGGCAGGAACCCCGGTGTCCTGATCCAGGCGCAGGACCACGCCCGCGAGTGGGTGCCCGCGACGACCACGCTGGAGACGGCCGAGCGTCTGGTGCACAACTACAAGTCCGACTGGGAGACGAAGAAGATCGTCAACAACACCGACATCTTCCTCATCCTGTCCAACAACCCCGATGGAGCGAACTACAGCTTCTACAACTTCGCCTCGCAGCGCCGGAACATGACGAACCACTGCCCGGACGACAACGCCGATACGGCCCGGCGTAACTCCTGGGGCGTCGACCTGAACCGGAACTACCGGGTCGGGTCGGGCCACGACGGCTACTCCGGCGGGTCGACCAGCTGCATCAGCGACACCTACCAGGGACCAGAGAAGCTGTCCGAGCCTGAGTCGAAGAACATCATCTGGCTGGTCGAGAAGTACTCGAACATCAAGTTCATGATGTCGGTGCACTCCAACGGCGGCCAGCTGTTCTGGCAGCCCGGCGCCTACATCGCGGACGGGCGGATCACCACGCCGCGCCCGCCGCTGCGTGACGAGGCGTTCTACTGGCAGTCGGCCGCCAGGATCCTGTCGCAGGTCAAGTCGCACCGGCAGACCGTCGTCACGCCGGAGAACGTCGGCGGCTCGTCGGACGTCCTCTACTCCTCCGCAGGCAACGTGCGCGAGGACCTGTACCACACCCACGGGATCTACGCCTTCGGCTGGGAGGTCGGCGGCTCGGTCTACAACCCGGCCACCGGCAACTGGCAGGGCGGCTCGTTCCAGCCGGCGTGGGTGGGAAACCCGGACCTTGTCAGCGGCCACGCCGAGACGATGGAGTACGCCAACGGAATCATGGAGATGTTCCGGATCGCGGCGGAGTGGGGCAAGGACAACAGGAAGCCGACGTCCTGGCTCGTTCCCGGCGGCGGGAGATACTCCGGGTCGGTCGACGTGCGCTTCGAGTCAAGCGAGCCGGCCACCATCTACTACACGACGGACGGCAGCCGGCCCACACTCGAGTCGCCACGCTACGCAGCGACCGAGTTCCGTGAGCCGGGGAAGGTGTTCCACGTAACCGGGACCACGACGTTCCGCTGGTTCTCGGTCGACACCGCCGGCAACATCGAGCAGAACTACGACCCGACGAACAACGACACGCGCAACAACTACCGCACGGCGACGGTCACGGTCGTCGAACAGTAGTCGTGCGCCAACCCGCCCATCCTGTGATCATTGCCTCGTCAGTGCGGTTCCGTCCGCACCGACGAGGCAATGGTCGCGCATGCTCAACCCGGCTGGCGGGGCGGGCTCACCGAAGGGGTCACCGAGCAGGAGGCAGCACGGCAGCGGCTGCTCGTAACCTCGCCGCCGCGGCCCCCAGCATCCCGCGCACCCTGCCTCGCGATCGCCAGCGGGGTAATGGTCCCTATTCCACCAACCTATCGATGGTGTTGGTGGAACTATGGAAGACGTGGGAACTGCGAAAACTACTATGCCTGCTATCTCGCCGCTTGCTGGCGAGCCGATCAAGCGTGCCGATGCCGAGCGGCTCGCGGGAGTGCTGAAGGCATTCGCCGACCCGGCCCGACTGCGGCTGCTCAGCCTGATCCAGTCCGCTCCGGAGGGCGAGGCGTCCGTGAGTGACCTCACCGCGCCGCTTGGTCTCTCCCAGCCGACCGTGAGTCATCACCTTCGGATCCTCACCGAGGCCGGCCTGCTCGAGCGCGAGAAGCGCGGCGTCTGGGCGTACTACCGCCTGATGCCGTCCGCGATCGCGGCGATCGCCGACCTGTTGACGCCGCCCCGCAAGCGGGCGACGAAGAGGGCCCGTTGAGCGGCACTGTCGAGGGCTGCGCCATCGTAGAGGGCTGGCAGGATGATCCAGTGCGCATCACCCCTCGCCTCGTGGCGTCCTCCCGCGTGCCGGCGAACGCTTCTCGCGTACCCGGTGTCGCCCACACCGCGGACACGCCCGCCGTCCAGCGGTGGCCGCACCGCCGGCTCGTCGTGATCCGCCGGGACGACGAGCTGGAAGCGTACGACCTCGACCGGCTCCTCGCCGGCGACGACACTCCCGCCGCCCGGTTCCCGCCGCCCGGTTCCCGGCGCCCTGGCCCCGCTGGGCGGGCGGGATCGACGCGATGAGCCCAACGTTCGACCTGGCGGTCTTCAGCGGTCAGCACGCGCTGCACGCGGTCGACGCCGCCGGCGCCCTGCGCTGGCGGGTGCGGCACGCATGCTGGGGCTCGCCCTGCTCGTCCTTCCACGACTCCTACGAGGAGTACGCGGGCATCGACGGGCATCGCCATCCCGACTGGGGCTCGTGCCGGATCAGCGCGGACGGCTCGACGGTGTGGGCGCACGTACGCACCCCGCTGCCGGATGACGTCGAGCCGAAGCCCGACGAGGAGTGGCTCGTGCTCGACACCCTCGACGGCCGCGTCCTGGGACGGGCCTCGACGGACAACGCAGCCGCCGGCTCCCACCACGTCCCCCACCCCGACCCCGGCCAGATGGGCCTCAGCGTCGGCGAGGGCCAGGACGGTGTGCCGCTGCGGTGGGGTCGGTGGGACGTGCCCGACTCACCGTCAACCGCATCGCGGATGACGACCGCTGCCTCGTCGACGTCAGCCCTTGCGGGACGCAGTTCCTCACCGTCGCCCACGAGCAGGGCGAACTGGCGATCCACCGCCTTCCCGACGGTGCTGTGACGTATGAGGTCGCCGCCTACGACCGGCGACATCCCCAGGCGCCGTCGGAACCCGAGGACGAGCCCTTCTGGGACTACCGGTGCGGCTTCGTCGACGAGCGCACGGTGATCGCGAGCACCGGCGAGAGCGACGAGAAGTACGGGCAGCCGACCAGGTGGTCGGCCCGATCTCCCGGACGCTCTGCGCGGCCCTGAACCGGGGCACGCTCGGCACCATCCAGCACGAACGCCGCCGATTTCTACCGCAACAACCCGACGAACCAGTATGCCCGCCTCATCCGCCCGGGTGACCACCCACGTGCTGGGCGCCTGCCGCTCGCTGGTGAAGGCCCGCGGCGGGGTGTGGCTCTCCGGTGGAAGCCGGCTGCTGGGACGCGGTGAGCAGCCGGACCCGAAGGCTGTGTCGCCGCCCGCCGGGGTGGCCCGCCGCCCAGCGGCCCGGAGGCGCGCGCCTTCCAGCGGCGGGTCCTCCCGCAAGTCGCCGGAACATATTGACGGGGATCAGGGCCTTACTGTAAACAAGGCGTACTGATGAGTCGGGGAGGTCTCCATGCGACGCTCTGTACTGCTGGCCGCGACCCTGCTTGCGCTCGCCGCGACCACCCCGGCCGCCGCCGCACCGCCACCCCGCCCGGCGGGCGCCACCCTCGCCGCCACGCCCATCCAGATCTACGGCGCGTGGCACTGCGGCAACGACTACTGCACGTGGGGGACGGTCCGCGACGTCGCCGAGTTCGACAGCCAGAACCACTGGCTCGTCGACCGCGGGGACGGCCGACCGTCGGTGAACCTGGTGGTGCTCAGCTTCGTCAACCCGCTCGCGCTGCTGCGCCAGACCACCGACGCCGCGACCCTCGACGGCGTGCCGAAGGGCATGACCCCGGAGATCGTCAACTACTTCACCGCCCGCGGCGTCCGGGTGATGCTCTCCATCGGCGGCATCACATACACCGACGACTGGGACGCGGCACTCGCCGAGAACCCCACCCTGCTCGGTCAGCGGGCCGCCGCCATCGCCACCCAGCTCGGCGTCGGCATCGAGATCGACTACGAGCAGAACAGCGGCCCGAACCTGACCGGCCTGCAATCCTTCATCGGCGCCTACCGGGCCGTCCACCCGTACGACGCGACGGGCGCCCGGCCCCAGGCCCGGCTCACCATCGACGTCGCGGCCGGCGACCGGTGGCTGATCGACCTCAACCGCAAGGCCACCGCCGACTGGCTGCGTACCGACACCCCGGTCCTCGACTACGCCAATGCCATGGTGGCCGCCCGACCCGTCTCGGCCAGCACCTCTGAGGCGAGCTGGCAGGAGCACCTCGACGGCAAGCCGCAGTACAGCCCACCCGTGCCGCCGCTCGCCCCGGCGAAGTTCACCGGTGGCGTCTACATCGCCTACGGCGGCAAGCCGCTGCCGGAGTGCGTCGACTACGCCACCTCCGTGCAGCGGGCCGCCGCGCCCTACGTGCAGAGCGTCGCGCCCAACGGTGCGGGCGTCACACCCGGCATGCTCGGCTTCATGTTCTGGGCGGCCGAACGCCCCTCCACCCGGGGCATTGGCACCGTGCCGCCGAACACCTGCGAGAGCGGGACCGGCGCCGGGGCGACCGCCTTGTCCGTCCCGGTGCCGATGCCGGCCCTGCGCCAGAGCTGACCGGCGGTCGCGGCGCAGGGCGGGTCGGCAAGATGGCGAAGCTCTCGGACGCTCCGGGGTGGGTTGAGCACGAAGATCCGGCGGTCGCGGTGGACCCGCGTACCGGAATCGTCTACCTGACCGAGGACGCCACCCCGTCCGGGTTCTACCGCTACCTGCCCAACAAGGCGGGCGAACTGTCCGCCGGCGGCGAACTGCAGATGCTCGTCGTGCAGACCCCGGGCGGGTCGTCGTACTCGACCTACGCCGACGGCACGGGCGTGGAGTACCGGACCTCCTGGGTCACGGTGCCCAACCCCGACTACGCCCCGGGCGAGACCCGCCCCGCGGTGCAGGGCGCCGCGCTCGGCGCCGCCGTGTTCAAGCGGCTCGAGGGCGCCTGGTACGGCAACGACCGGGTCTACATCGTGTCCACCAGCGGCGGGCCGAAGGGCCAGGGCCAGGTCTTCGAGTACGACCCGCAGGCCGAGACGATGCGGGTGCTCTTCGCCTCGCCGGATTCCACCGTGCTGAACAACCCTGACAACATCTGCGTCAGCCCGCGTGGTGGCATCGTGCTCTGCGAGGACGGCAGCGAGGGCGAATACCTGCACGGCCAGACCACCGACGGCGAGATCTTCCCGTTCGCGCTGAACCAGGTCGTGATCCCGGCCGGCGGGGTCCCCGGCAAGTCGGTCGCCCCCGGCGACTACGCCGGTTCCGAGTGGGCCGGGTCGACCTTCGATCCGAAGAACGGCAACTGGATGTTCGTCAACGTGCAGAGCCCCGGTATCACGTTCGCCATCACCGGCCCCTGGCGGAACGACTCGCTCTGATGCCCTGATCGTGGATCGCCTGGGAAGGGCAGGATAGCCACGCGGGGGTTGTCCGGGAACATCCCGAACAACCCCGCGTGCTTGTGGGTGTGGTCGGTCAGTGGCAGGTGTTGGTGCCGCTGTCGGTGTAGGTCTTGCCCGCTTCGGGGACGAACTGCCAGTCGTAGCTGTTGGCGTGCAGGGTGAACTTCAGTACGCCGTAGGTGTCGCTGTTGCGCGCCTCGCTGTTCGGCTGGATGGTGCCGAAGCCGTAGTGCCCGGCGCCGCCCATGCCGGCGACGAACGCGCGGATGCCGCGGGTGGTGTCCAGGCCACCAGTGGGGTTCTGTGGGGCGAACCGCTCGTACTGGTGGTTGTGGCCGAACACCACGACGTCGGCGTTGTAGTCGTACAGCGCCTGGTACAGCGGTCGGGTCGAGGTGGACGGGGCGTGGTTGGCGCCCGAGGTGAAGAGCGGGTGGTGCCAGTAGGAGAGGGTGCACGGCTTGGTGCTGGCGGCCAGGTCGGCCCGCAGCCACCGCTCCTGCGCCGAGCCCGCGGCCATGCTGACGTTCGAGTTCAGCGACACCACGTGCCAGTTGCCGAGGTCGTAGGAGTAGTAGCCCTGGCCGGACGGGCCGGCGTTGGCGCCGAAGTAGCCGTAGTAGCCGGTGGCGCCGGCGGTGTTGTAGTCGTGGTTGCCCGGCGCGGGACGCGTACGGGCCTTGTGCCGGCCCCAGGTCGGCTCGTAGTAGCTGTTGAACTCCGCCGTCGTGCCGTTGGAGTAGACGTTGTCGCCGGTGGTGTACACCGTCCCGGCGATGGTGTCCAGCAGGGCCGCGGTGGCGGTGTCACCCGAGCCGGAGTCGGCGATGTCACCCGCGCCCACCAGCACCGGGTCACCCGAGGGCGGCGGTGTGGTAGCGGTGGGCGTGGGGGTCGGCGACGGCGCGGGGCCGGTGGTCACGATCAGCTGCGGCGCGGTGGCACCGCCCTCGCGAGAGTCGTAGTCGGCACCGTCGTTGTTCGACGAGGTCACGCCGATGCTGAAGGTGCCGTTGCCGGTCACCAGCTTGGTCACGTCGACCTCGTACCAGGCGTTGCGGGCGACACTGCCGAGCGTAGCCAGGGTCACCCCGTCGATGGCGGGCTGGTTGTTCCAGGTGACCCCGGTCTCCGACCAGGTGGTGTTGGTCATGGCCTTGAAGGTGCCGCCGCTGGGGCTCTCGGCGCCGACCACGTCGTCGGTGTGGATGCGCAGCTTGGCGCCGGTCACCGGCTCGGTCAGGCCGCTGACCGAGAAGCGCAGGAACATCCGCTTCACGGGCGAGTTGTCAACGCCCAACTGCGTCGAGGTGCCGTAGTTGGTGGAGGCGGAACCGTTGTTCACGTAGGTGTCGGCGACCGGAGTGAACGTGGACGTGGCGGCGGCGGCCGGGCCCGTCGCCGTCAACACCGCGGCGGTCGCGGCCGTCAGCACTAATGCTGTCCCCACGGTCACTGCCGTCCGAACATGGCGGATACGCATCGACTGATCCCCTTCTCGGATGATAGCTGCGCCATCTGGCAACCGATCGAGGAATTTAAGGGTCTGTCGAGACTGCATGGACACGAGCCGGTGAACGTTGTGGGTGCCGGGGGTGAGGCTTTTCCGGCGCCAACGCATTGTCTCGACGGGCGGCGCGTTCGACACCGGCAGTTCATGTGACGTACGGGGTCATCGACGGGGTCTACACCGGCGCCACGGCGGTACTGCGGATCGTCGGCGGCTACGTCGCCGACCTCATACGCAGACGCAAAGCCCTGGCCGGCATCGGTTACGCGCTCTCGGCAGTGGCCAAGCTCGCCAGGCGGCCGTACGTGAACTCGCCGATCGATCGGCCAGCAGCAGCCCCAGCTGTTGAGCGTGGATACCACGCCGTTCTCGCGAGGCGGTGGCGTGCCGTCTCCGGAACGACCGCCCGCGCGGCGGAGACAGGGGTCGTCCGGCGGATATGCGCGCCGCGGACCTGGGCGGAAGCGGCCAGGTCCGCGGCGTGAGCCGACGGATATCTCAGATGAAACCGCGGGCGTGCATCGCGGTCCTGCAGGCGTTCGCCGCCGTCGCACCGTAGAGGGCCTGCGCGGTGGCGACGATCTGGTTGGCGGCTGCGGTGAAGGACGTGTTAGGCGCGAAGCTGAACTGCGCCTCCAGGATGATCGTGTCCGCCTGGGTACGCCCCAACGAACCGAAAATGTCGAAGAGCGCTCGTGACCACATCTCGCCATCGGCGTGCACTTCCCCGACGACGCTGCCCGGGTAGACCTTGTTGCCGTCGACCCGGCGCAGGCAGTGCGGTGTGCCGCTGGTGTAGGAGACCGCATCCCAATCGGCGATGCAGGCAAGCGGCGTCGTGGCCGTGTTGGCACTGACAGCGCTCGACATCGTCATGGCCCAGTAGTCGCCAAAGCCCTCGCCGATCGCACCGGCCTCGGCGCCGGAGCCGAAGCCGGGCACTTGGGCGTCCTGGATGGCGTGGCCGTACTCGTGCCAGATGACCTCGGCATCCTCGGCGTCATCGACCCCGCCGGTTCCGAAGGTGAGCTGGTCCGTGGCCGGGTCGTAATAGGAGTTGTCGGCGCTCAGCCCGGTGGTGCGGTACCGCTGGGCCGAGTTGTTGACGTCGACGAAGCCGAGGGCCTGGACGTATTCCTGTGCCCGGGTCAGGTGGTAGTAGGCCATCACCTGCTCGAACCCGTCCTGGGAACGGTTGTAGTTGAAGACGTTGGTCGCGGAGGTGACCGCCTTCTTGCTGACGTTGCTGGCGAAGGCGCCCCTGAGCGCCCCGGAGCCGTCCAACTGGGTCAGCGTGACGGTCTTGTAGGCAGGTGCGAAGACCGCCGAGTCGGTGTTGGCGTTGTCGGTCAGGCTCTCGTTCTGGAGTGTGACCACGGGGTTGGGGTCGAAGACCCGCCCGCTGCCGTTGACCTCCTTGATCAGTGAATCCGATCGGAGCACGACGCCGGATCGGGCATCCACGAGGACCTGCTTCGAATCACGTCCGGTGTCGATGACCACTCGCCAGGCCAGGGTTCCGGTCGTGCCGGGCAGCACGACGAGGTGGGATCCGGTGACAGTGCCAGGGTGCCGTCTGGTCGCTGCCGCATGCGCGCGATTCCCGTCGATCGAGGCGGCGCCCGGGGACGCCCCGATGGCGAGCCTGCCGTCCTGGGTGACAACCGCGCCGGTACGTGCGTCGGTGTGCGTGGCGTAAAAGCCACCGAGGACCGGGATCCCTCGGTAGGTCTGCTGGTACCAGTGGTGCTCGCCGAGAAGCGAGTGTTTGACTCCGATGAGGGTGAGCCCGTCAGGTGAGGCGGGCACCGCGACGGCTGGCGTGCTTGCGCCTGCTACGAGAAGTGCTGCGGATGCGATTAGCACAGCGAGGCGGGAACGTTGATTCATGGGCGGATCGTAGGCGACTAAATCGGGGAGTGTAAATGTTCCGCTGCCCGCCGAAACTCTGCCGCCATTTTTACAGGCGTGCTTCGGCGAGCATCGGCTCGATCGACGGACTCAGCACCACACCGCCACCTCTACGCCGTGTGGGTCCGGCCCGCGCGGTCGGCGTTCGCGCTGTCCCACTGGCCGGCCAGGAGGTCGAACCGGCACCGGACACGCCAGCCGGTCCCCTGTACCGTGCCAGAACTCGTCGAACAGGCGGTGAGCTGGGAGCTCCCGGTTTGCGTTGGCGATCATCGGGGTGCTGGTTCGACTGCTGTACCTGATGATGATCCGGATAGTCGGCGGGTTGGGGCTACTGGTCCGAAGCGACGCGGCCCTGCTGGCGGAGGTCCTCGCCCTGCGCCACGAGGTAGCGGTGCTGCGCCGGCAGGTCCGAGTCCGGCCCCGGCAGTCCTGGCCCGACCGGGCCATCCTGTCTTCGACGGATCTCGCCGCGGCTGGTAGCCGCCCGGCTGCTCACCGGGCTGGCGCTGGCCGGGCTGGTCAGCGCCGTCGCGCTGGTGGCCCTCGCGATGCGGACGGGTATCGAATCCCCGGCACGGCTCGCCGCCAGGGACGGTGAGGGCGGCAGGGATCTACCTCGCGCGACTCGGGATCCGAGCGGGACATCGAGACGATCGGCGTGGTGGTCGGATCCCTGGTGCGCAACCCGGTCAACGGCACGGTGGTGGTGCTGCTGAGCTGGTCCTCGACGTCTTCCTCGGCCTCGGTGTCAACCAGAGCCCCGTGCTGCACCCGCAAGCCGCCGCCTGGGCCAGGGCGCTTCCGGGTTACGGCGGCTCCGGCCGGGTCGAGGTCTGCAACTCCAGCTGTGAGAACAACGGCTGGCCCGGCATCGCGTCGATCTGGCGGCCAAAAAGTTTTGTTCGGTTCCTACAAATGGCGCGCGTAGGGTTCGGCGGTTACGACATGGCGCTGCCAGCCGGCAGGCGGGAAGGTGATCACTGCCGGAGGCCGAGGTCTCGCGGCGCGTACATCGTGGGTCTATCGGAGGGGTCGGTCGGGTGTTCAGCCGTGTCGCCATCGTCAACCGTGGTGAGGCCGCGATGCGGCTCATCCACGCGGTCCAAGAGCTGGCCGCGGAGACCGGGACCCGGATCGAGACCGTCGCCCTGTACACCGACGTCGACCGCACCGCCACGTTCGTGCGTGAGGCGGACATCGCCTACGATCTCGGTCCCGCGTCCGCGCGCCCGTACCTCGACCTGAAGGCGCTGGAGCGCGCGTTGGTGGAGACCGGGGCCGACGCCGCGTGGGTCGGCTGGGGATTCGTCGCAGAGGACCCGGCGTTCGCGGAGCTGTGCGAGAAGGTCGGGGTCACCTTCGTCGGGCCGAGCGCGGAGGCCATGCGCAAGCTCGGTGACAAGATCGGCGCGAAGCTGATCGCCGAGGAGGTCGGCGTGCCGATCGCCCCGTGGAGCCGTGGCGCGGTCGAGACCCTGGACGCCGCTCTGGCGGCGGCGACCGAGATCGGCTATCCGCTGATGCTGAAGGCGACTGCGGGCGGCGGCGGGCGCGGTATCCGCGTGATCACGAACGACGCCGAGCTCGCCGACGCGTACGAGCGCACCAGCCAGGAGGCGGCGCGGGCGTTCGGCAGCGGCGTCGTGTTCCTGGAGCGCCTGGTCACCGGTGCCCGGCACGTCGAGGTCCAGGTGATCGCCGACGGCCAGGGCACTGCGTGGGCGCTCGGTGTCCGCGACTGTTCGGTGCAGCGGCGCAACCAGAAGGTCATCGAGGAGTCGGCGTCGCCGGTGCTCAGCCCGGCACAGGCCGCCGAGCTCAAGGCGTCGGCTGAACGGCTGGCCGTCGCGGTCGGTTACCGGGGTGCGGCGACCGTCGAGTTCCTTTACCACCCTGGCGACCGGCTGTTCGCGTTCCTCGAGGTCAACACCCGCCTGCAGGTCGAGCACCCGATCACCGAGTCCACGACCGGGTTCGACCTGGTCAAAGCGCAGCTGCACGTCGCCGCCGGCGGACGGCTCGAAGGCGAGCCACCGGTGGAGCGCGGGCACGCCATCGAGGCCCGGCTGAACGCCGAGGACCCCGACCGCGACTTCGCGCCCTCCCCGGGCCGCATCGCGCGGCTGGGCCTGCCCGCCGGGCCGGGCATCCGGGTGGACACCGGCGTCAGCGAGGGTGACACCATCCCCGCCGACTTCGACTCGATGATCGCGAAGATCATCGCCTACGGTCGCGACCGCGACGAGGCGCTCGGCAGGCTGCGCCGGGCGATGGCGAACACCACGGTGATCATCGAGGGCGGCGCGACGAACAAGAGTTTCGTGCTCGACCTGCTCGACCAGCCCGAGGTGCTCGACGCGAGCGCGGACACCGGCTGGATCGACCGCGTCCGCGGTGAGGGCAGGCTCGTCGCGCACCGGCACTCCGCGGTCGCGCTGGCGGCCGCCGCCATCGAGGCGTACGAGGAGGAGGAACGCGTCGAGCGGCAGCGGCTGCTGTCGACGGCGTTCGGCGGGCGCCCGCAGGTGCAGCACAAGAGTGGCCGACCGCTGGACCTCAAGCTTCGTGGCGTCAGCTACCGCGTGCGCGTGGCGCGGGTCGGCGCGCACCGGTTCCGCGCCGGCATCGAAGCGGGCGGGGCCGTCCGCACCGCCGACGTCGAGCTTGACCGCTTCGACCGGCACACCGGGCAGATCGTCGTCAACGGCGTCCGGTACCGCCTGCTCACCGGGACGCACGGGCCGATCCACCTGGTCGAGGTGGACGGCGTGACGCACCGGATCAGCCGCGACGAGGGCGGTGTCGTCCGCTCACCCATGCCCGCGCTGGTCGTCGCCACGCCGCTGGAGGTCGGCGCCGAGGTCGAGGCCGGCGCGCCGGTACTGGTGCTGGAGGCCATGAAGATGGAGACGGTGCTGCGGGCACCGTTCAAGGCGCGGCTGAAGGAATGCGCCGTCTCCGTGGGCAGCCAGGTGGAGGCCGGCGCACCGGTACTGCGGCTGGAGCCGCTGGCCGAGGAGGCCGACGAGGCCGCGGACGGCCCGGCCACCGCGTCCGTCGAGCTGGACCTGCCCGCCGCGCCCGGGGAGATCCCGGCGCGGAAGCGCGCCACGCGCGGCCAGGAGGACCTGCGCGGCCTGCTGCTCGGCTTCGACGTCGACCCGCACGACGACCGTCGGGTGCTCGACGACTACCTCGCCGCGCGTCGGGCGGCAACCGAGGACGGCCACCGGCCGCTGGCCGAGGAACTCGACCTCGTCAACGTGTTCGCCGACCTCGCCGAGCTGAGCCGCAACCGGCCCACGGGCGAGGACGGCGGCCACGACGCCCACGTGCACAGCGACCGCGAGTACTTCCACACCTACCTGCAGAGCCTCGACGTCGAGCGGGCCGGACTGCCGAGTGCCTTCCAGGCCAAGCTCGCCAAGGCGCTCGGGCGCTACGGGGTCACCGACCTGGAGCGCTCCCCCGAGCTCGAAGCCGCCGTGTTCCGGATCTTCCTCGCCCAGCAGCGCGCGTCCGCCGACGCCACGGTCGTCGCGATGCTGCTGCGCGCGTGGCTACGGGAGTCGCCGCCGGACGAGACGCTGCGCGAGCCGGCGGGCCTCGCGCTGGAGCGGCTGGTGGCCGCGACGCAGGTCCGTTTCCCCGTGGTCGCCGACCTCGCCCGCGGCGTGGTGTTCGCCTGGTTCGCCCAACCGCTGCTGCTCCGCAACCGCGCCGGCGTCTACGCCGAGGTCCGCAAGCACCTGCGCCATCTGGACGCGCACCCGGACGCGCCGGACCGCGCCGAGCGCATCGCCGAGATGGTACGCAGCACCGAGCCGTTGGTTCGGCTGCTCGGCCAGCGGCTCGTCCGCGACCATCTCGACAACGCGGTCATGCTGGAAGTGCTGACCCGGCGGTACTACGGCAACAAGGGGCTCACCAACGTCGGCACCCATGAGGTCGCGGGCTGCACGTTCGTGGTCGCCGAGCGCACGGACTCGAGCGTGGTCTCCGCCGCGGTGAGCTTCGACGCGCTGGGCGGCGCGCTGCGGGGGCTCGCCGAGCTGGCCGGCGGCGAGGACGCCGTCGACGCCGACATCTACCTCGCCTGGGAGAGCCAGCCGGAGGACTTCGACGCGATGGGCAGCGCGCTGCTCAAGGTCATCAACACGTACCCGCTGCCGCACCAGGTCCGCAGAGTCACCACCACGGTCGCGGGTCGCGGCGGCGCGGTGATGCACCACCACTTCACGTTCCGCCCGTCGGGCGCCGGGATGGCCGAGGAGCGGCTGATCCGCGGCCTGCACCCGTACATCGCGCAGCGGATGCAGCTCGAGCGGCTGCGCAAGTTCGACCTGACCCGGCTGCCGTCGTCGGACGAGGAGGTCTACCTCTTCCAGTGCGTGGCGCGGGAGAACCCGTCCGACGAACGTCTCGTCGCGTTCGCGCAGGTGCGCGACCTGACCGAGCTGCGCGAGCACGACGGCCGGCTGGTCGCGCTGCCGACGACCGAGGACACCGTCGCCGCCTGCCTCGACTCGATCCGCCGCGCGCAGTCCCGACGACCGTCGAAGACCCGCTTCAACACCAACCGGATCGTGATCTACGTGTGGCCGCCGAGCGACCTCACCCGGGAGGAGATGGAGATGATCGCCGGGCGCGTGCGCCCGACGACCGCCGGCGCCGGGCTGGAGGAGATCCTGTTCATCGCGCGGCAGCGCGACCGCAGGACCGGCGAGCTGACCAAGATCGCCGTTCGAATCTCCTTCGACGCCACGGGCGGCGCCGAGCTGACCGTCGGCGAGCCGCCGGTCGAGCCGGTCGAGCCGCTCGACGACTACCGGCTGAAGGTACTGCGCGCGAGCAGCCGCAACACGGTCTACCCGTACGAGCTGACCGGCCTGCTCGGCGACTTCGTCGAGCACGACCTGGACGACGACCATGCGCTGGTGCCGGTCGACCGGCCGAAGGGGCACAACACCGCGGCGATCGTCGCGGGCCTGGTCACGACGCAGACCCCGCGGCACCCGCGGGGCGTCACCCGGGTCGTGCTGCTCGGCGACCCGACGAAGTCGCTGGGTGCGCTGTCGGAGCAGGAGTGCCGCCGCGTGATCGCCGCGCTGGACCTGGCCGAGCGGCTGCGGGTGCCGCTCGAGTGGTACGCGCTGTCCGCCGGCGCCCGGATCTCGATGAAGTCGGGCACGGAGAACATGGACTGGGTGGCGGCGGCGCTCAAGCGGATCGTCGAGTTCACCCAGGACGGCGGTGAGATCAACATCGTGGTCGCGGGCATCAACGTCGGCGCGCAGCCGTACTGGAACGCCGAGGCGACGATGCTCATGCACACCAAGGGCGTCCTGGTGATGACACCGGACTCGGCGATGGTGCTCACCGGCAAGCAGTCGCTCGACTTCTCCGGTGGCGTGTCCGCCGAGGACAACTTCGGCATCGGTGGCTACGACCGGGTGATGGGCCCGAACGGGCAGGCGCAGTACTGGGCGCCGAACCTCCCCGCCGCGCGGGACGTACTGATGTCGCACTACGACCACACGTACGTCGCACCCGGCGAGGACGTGCCGCGGCGGGCGACCACCACCGACCCCACCGACCGCGACATCTCCGACTTCCCGCATGCCGCAGCCGGCAGCGACTTCACCATCGTCGGCGAGATCTTCTCCGCCGAGGCCAACCCGGACCGCAAGAAGCCGTTCGACATCCGGACCGTGATGCGGGCGCTGTCCGACCAGGACCACCCGGTGCTTGAACGTTGGGCGGGCATGGCCGACGCGGAGACCGCGGTGGTGCAGGACGCACACCTGGGCGGCATGCCGGTGTGCCTGCTCGGCATCGAGTCACGGGCGGTGCCGCGGCGTGGCTTCCCGCCCACCGACGGCCCGGAAACCTACACTGCGGGCACGCTGTTCCCGCGGTCGTCGAAGAAGGCCGCGCGGGCGATCAACGCGGCCAGCGGCAACCGACCGCTGGTGGTGCTGGCGAACCTGTCGGGCTTCGACGGCTCGCCCGAGTCGATGCGAAAGCTGCAACTGGAGTACGGCGCCGAGATCGGCCGCGCGATCGTGAACTTCCGGGGGCCCATCGTGTTCTGCGTGATCTCGCGGTACCACGGCGGCGCGTTTGTGGTGTTCTCGAAGGCGCTGAACCCCAACATGACCGTGCTGGCGCTGGAAGGCTCGTTCGCCTCCGTGCTCGGCGGCGCTCCCGCCGCTGCGGTGGTGTTCTCCGGCGACGTCGACGCCCGCACCGCGGCCGACCACCGCGTACGGGACCTGGAGACCCGCGCTGCGGCCGCCTCCGGCGCCGACCGCGCCGCGTTGACCGCGGAACTCGACGAGCTCCGCTCGTCGGTCCGCGCGGAGAAGCTCGGCGAGGTGGCCGCGGAGTTCGACCGCGTGCACAACATCCAGCGCGCGGTTGAGGTCGGCTCCGTGGACGCCGTCATCCGCGCAGCCGAACTCCGTCCGCGCATCATCGAGGCCATCGAGTCACATCTGCGTTGACCGGCCGGGAGGATCACCACGCCACGCGCCGTCGCGGCGAGGGCGGCGGTGGCCAGGTGACCCTCGTAGGGTGATGGCATGGCTGAGCGATCTCTGACCTTGATGGCGGTGCACGCCCACCCCGACGACGAGGCGACGAGCACCGGTGGTGTCCTTGCTCGCTACGCGGCGGAAGGGATCTCGACAGTGCTCGTGACCTGCACCGACGGGCGATGTGGCGACGGCCCTGGCGGGGTCAAGCCCGGCGACCCGGGGCACGACCTGGCCGCCGTGGTGGCGATGCGCCAGGACGAACTGGAGGCCAGCTGCGCGGCGTTGAAGGTCACCCACCTGGAGACGCTCGGCTACGCCGATTCCGGGATGATGGGCTGGCCGACCAACGACATGCCCGGCGCGTTCTGGACCACGCCGGTGGCGGAGGCGGCGGACCGGCTGGCGGAGCTGATCCGACAGTACCGGCCGGACGTCGTCGTCACCTATGACGAGAACGGCTTCTACGGCCACCCGGACCACATCCAGGCCCACCGAATCACCATGGCCGCTGTCGCGAAGACGGCCATCCCCGCCAAGGTGTACTGGACGACTGTGCCGCGCTCGGCGTTCGCGGAATTCGGCCGGATCATGCAGGAACTCGGCGTCGAGTGGGCCGAGCCGGACGCGGTGTCGGCGGAGCCAGGGTCGCAGCTCGGCCTGCCCGACGACGAGATCACCACCTGGGTGGACACGAGCAGCTACGGCGCGCAGAAGTTCGACGCGTTGGCCACGCATGCCAGTCAGACCGAGAACATCTTCTTCCTGCAACTGGGCAGGGAGCGGTTCACCGAGCTGATGGGCATGGAGACCTTCGTCCGGGTCCGCGACACCACTGGCGCGCCAGTACCCGAGGACGACCTGTTCGCCGGACTGCGCTGACCGGGCCGGCGCCGGTCCAGGTCGTCGGGGAGACCGGCGCTGGCCACATGCTGACGCCGTACTCGTCGTCCACTCCTCGTCGCTGCTTGTCGCGCTCCGCGGACTCTTCGACGCGATTTGGCGCACGTCGGTCCCGGTAGCGACGGGCGCGAGCGGGGACGACACCGATCCGGACGACCGGCGCCTGCTCACGTACCTCGCCGCGGGGATGACCGACGACGCCATCTCCCGGCAGCTCGGCTGGCACCTGCGTACCGTGCAACGCCGGGTCCGCCGGCTCATGGGCGAACTCGGGGTCCGGACCCGATTCCAAGCTGGCCTGCACGCCGCTCGCCGCGGCTGGCTACAGGTATGCCTCTCACCCGTGGCGATGGGCTTCCGACCTGGCCCGCCCGGCCACCGCCAATAGCGTCCGCCGGCACCAACTGCGACCGGCGCGATCGACCTGACCCCCGGGCATCAACACACCCCGCGCAGAGGTCGGCCGGCGCCCGTCAGTACCGGCGGGGCGGCAGATCAGGAATAATTCCGCGGCATGCGGGGGCGATTCGCAGCGGTCAGGCGGTGGTACGGGGAGCACAGGCGGGTCGTCCGCCGTACGCTCCTCGCGATGGCCGTCGGCGCGGTGCTGTTGAGCGGCGGCACGGTGGCCAGCGTGGCGTGGATCCGCAGTGGTGCGGACGGCCACATCTACAGCGAGGCCGGCGTGCCGGACGCGCCGGTCGCCCTGGTCCTGGGTACCAAGGTGGGAGCGGACGGCACGCCGTCACCGTTCCTCGCCGCCCGGTTGGAGATCGCGCAGCGGCTGTTCGACGGCGGCAAGGTCCGGGCGATCCTGGTGTCTGGCGACAACATGAACACCGACTACAACGAGCCCGACGGGATGCTGCGCTGGCTGGTCGACCGGGGCGTACCGGCGCAAAAAGTCGTGCTGGACTACGCCGGCTTCGACACGTACGACTCGTGCGCGCGCGCAAAGCGGATCTTCGGGGTGAAGCGCGCGACCGTGGTGACCCAGTCCTTCCACCTGCCCCGGGCCGTGGCGCTGTGCCGGCGCCTCGGCATCGACGCCAACGGCGTCGGCGACGAGACCGCCAAGCGTTACGCCCAGCGGTGGCGGGTCAGCTCCACCCGCGAGTACGGCGCCTGCGTGAAGGCGACGCTGGACCTGCTCTCCAGCCGGGACCCGGTCCATCTCGGCCGCCGCGAGACCGGCATCGACAACGCTCTCCGGGACGGCTGACGACCACCTGCGCCCTATCCATACGGTCCTTGATGATCGGGATGCGGTTCACCAACTACAGGTAAGCCCACCGCGCGCGACCATGCCCCCCTCGGCCTGAATTTGGGGACTGCCGGCGAGGTGGTCGCCTACGGTTTCGTACGCAGCTGGCTGCGGTGGCTGTCGGCGGTGATGATCCCGTCGCGGCAATCACCGGATCTGCTGACGGTCGTCCCCCGCAGCGCCTGTCAGGTCCTCGAGATGAACCGTGCCCAGCAGGTGTCCTTCCGGGTCGGTGATGATCGCATAGGTCAGGTGGTGGATGCGTAGGTGGGACGCGACGTTGGCCAGGGCCAGATGGGGACGCAGTGTCGAAGGACCGGGCTCCATCACTTCGTGAGCTGCGGCGCCGGAGGTGGCGACGAGGGGGGCGCGCCGGAGCCGGCCGAGCAGGGTGCGATC
Organism: Micromonospora sp. NPDC050200; assembly: GCF_040656135.1. NCBI lineage: Bacteria > Bacillati > Actinomycetota > Actinomycetes > Micromonosporales > Micromonosporaceae > Micromonospora > Micromonospora sp. NPDC050200. The sequence goes on along the minus strand of NZ_JBFALG010000020.1, from coordinate 5,548 downwards.
GCCGGCGAGCACGAGGGCGAACTGGTACGGGGAGGCGTCGACGCGGGCACGGACGGCGGCGAGCGTCTCATCAGGGCCGACGGTTGGCACGTCGTGGCGCAGGCGGCTACCGGCGGTAGGCGCGTTGGCCGCGGCGCCCTCGGTGGGCAGGTTGTGCGCGAGCCAGTCCACCTTACCGGCGGCGTAGTCGTAGACGTCGGTGAACTTGAGGGCTTCGAGCCGGCACGCGGCTCGCGGGCTCATGTCTCAAAGGCCGTCCCAGCAGTAGACGACCACCGGGCGGGTGCGGTGGAGGGCAGCGGTCGTGTCGGGGTTGAGGGTCTTGAGGGGGATGTTGAGCGCGCCGGGCAGATGCTGATCGGCGTACTCGGCGGCGGGCAGCACCTCGACGAGTTGGGCGCCCGCGTCCAGGAGCGCATGCAGCTGCGGCAGATCGACCCGGGCGACCATCAGCCGGCAGCCGAGCCAGATGGCCGGCGCTGCAGCGCGGCCAGGATCCACTTGTCGGGTGGAGTGCCGCGAAGGCCGTGCTCGGTCGGGTAAAGCCGGCACTGCAGCCCGTAATCCGTGCGCTGCGCGGCGGTCGGGTCGACGTCCACGCCGTCGATCCGCAGCGTCGGCGAACCGAGGAACCGGTGCGCCTGGGCGTCGGCGTCAGTCTCCACCGCGCGCTCGCGGATCGGATCGTCCACCCCAGCGGCGTCGAGCAGCGCCTGCAGATGCGGCACGAAGCCCTCGTGGCTCGGGCAGCCGTCGAAGTACAACACCTCGATCACGCTGATCCGTCCTTTCTTACCGGCAGGCCGAACGGCAGCAGGGCGGTGTGCGGGTGGACACCTGGCCCTCCGGTAGCCGATGGTCCCGGTCGGCCGGCTGCATGCCGACCCCCCTCCAGGCGGGCCGCCCACCCGTTCTCGTCGAGCCCGCCGGCATCGTCGGCATACACGTGCAGCTCCATCAGTCGTTCCGCATCGAAGCCTGGCACCCGGGCCAGGTGCAGGTCCGAGCCTCAGCCGCGGCTCCGGCACCCGCGCCAGGTGACTCCCCCGCGCTGGCGCCGCCTCGCGGCGGACCGCCGTCCGAGTCCTGCTGACATGTCGACTTTAGCGACACCGCGCCGGGTTCCGTTCCGGATTGGCGACGGCATCGGTCGCGGGTGCTCGACGTCGGGTGCGGGTCAGGCCTGTACACGGTGGCAATGCTGCTGATCGGCGCTGCTCATGTGACCGCGCTGGACATCCGCCTCCTCGTCGAGCGTCGGAAGGCGGCGGCGAAGTCTCGTCAGGCCTCCGGTGTCGGGCCGGAAAGAGCCCCGCCGCCGCCAGTGACCTGGACGCTACGAACGGCCACGGGCGGCGGCGGGGAGAGTTTGTAACCGAGGCAGCGCTACCCCATCACCCCGATCGCGAGAGCCAGCTCCCGCGCGTCCTCCCCGACCGTGCCCGGCCGGTTCGACAGCTCCAGTCCAGCGGCGCACCGGTGCTCGCGGCGACGGCGGCGGCGGCAAGCCCGGTCAGGTCGCCGGACAGGTAGGCGCCGACCGGCCCGGCCGCGCCGCCGGTCAGCGACCGCAGTATCAGCCAGCAGACGGCGACGGTCAGCGCCGTGGCGAGCAGGGCGTCACCGCCGGCGACCAGCCACGGTCGCAGACGGCGTACGAGTACATGCACGATAACCTCCCTTGTGGACGCGATGTCATGTCAGTCCAAGTCGGATAGAGAGGTGGATGACGCTTTACCGATATATCGGCCTTCGTGAGTTCTGGTTGGGCGGAGGATTGCCCCGACCGATTGCAGAACACCTGCAGACCGCTTGCCATTGAGCGGCGATAATGGATGATCCCCGGGGGGGGGTGGCCAGGTGAAGTTCCGGGTCCTCGGTGCGGTCGAGGCGTACGTCGCCGGCGCGCCGGTCGACCTCGGCTCCCGCCAGCAGCGCCTGGTGCTCGGGCTGCTCCTGCTGGAACCCGGCCGCCCGGTGACGGTGGACCGGCTCGTCGAACTCGTCTGGGGGTCCGATCCGCCGGCCTCTGCCCGGAGCACGCTCCAGGCGCTCGTCTCCCGACTGCGCGCCTGCCTGCGCCGCGCCCGCGATCCGGCGGACGCCGGCCCGCCCGACGGCCCCGAGATCCTGCACACGGGCGCGGGCTACCTGCTGCGGGTGGATCCGGGCTCGATCGACGTGCATCGCTTCACCCGCCTGGTCACCCGGGCCCGGCAGGCCGACGACGAACGAGCGGTCGAGCTGTTCGACCTGGCACTTGCGCTGTGGCGGGGCGACCCGCTGGCCGACGTGGCCCCGACCGACGTACGGGACCGCCTCTGCGCCGGCCTGCGCGAGGTCATGTGGACCGCAGTCGAGGACCGCCTGGAGGCACGGATCCGGCTGGGCCGGTCCCGGGAGACGCTGGACGAGCTGACCAAGCTGGTCGCCGAGCATCCCTTCCGGCAGCGGCTGGTTGGTCAACTCATGCTGGTTCTGCACCGGGCGGGACGCACCGACGAGGCCCTGCGGACCTACCGCGACCTGCGGGCCCGGCTGGTCGCCGAGTTCGGCCTCGACCCCGCACCGGAACTGCGGCAGTTGGAGGCCACGATCCTGCGGGCCGACCCCTCGCTGGACGTCGTACCGGACCCGCCGTCCGGGAATCTGCCGCGGCGCACCCCCGGCAACCCACCCGTACGGCCTGCCGAGCTTCCTCACGCACACGGCGAATTCGTCGGCCGGCGCGCCGAACTCGCCGCGCTCGACGCCCAACTCGACGCCGTCCGGCACGCCGGCGGTCCCGGCATTGTCGTGATCGACGGGATGGGCGGGATCGGCAAGACGGCCCTCGCCCTACACTGGGGCCACCTGCACCGGCACGACTTCCCGGACGGCCAGGTCTACCTGGACCTGCGTGGTTTCAGTCCCGGTGACACCCCGATGACGCCGGCGGAGGCGCTACCCCGACTGCTGCTGTCGCTCGGCGTACCACCGTCGGACATCCCGCCCACGGTGGACTCCCAGAGCGGGCGGATGCGCAGCCTGACCGACGGCCGACGGCTGCTGATCGTGCTGGACAACGCCTACGACGCCGGGCAGGTCCGACCGCTGCTGCCGGGGAACGTGACCGGCCTGGTCGTGGTGACCAGCCGCCGCCGGCTGGCGGGGCTCGTCGTACGCGAGCAGGCGGTGCCGCTCAGCCTCGCACCGCTACACCCGATCGAGTCGGTGGACCTGGTCGCCAGGTGCCTACACCAGTCCCGACCCGACGAGCGGGAGGCACTCGCCGACTACTGCGGCCACGTGCCGCTGGCGATCCGTATCGTCGCCGCCCGCGCGCTGGACCTACCGGACCGGCCGCTCGGCGACCTGCTTCGCGAACTGCGCCAGGGACGCCGGCTCGACGCCTTCGCCGGGCCCGACGGCCCCGACACCAACCTCCGTACCGTTTTCTCCTGGTCGTACCGCTGCCTGTCGCCGCCGGCCTCGGAGCTGTTCTGGCGGCTGGCACTGCACCAGGGCGAAAGCGTCGGCGTCCATGCCGCGGCGGCGCTCGCGGGCGTCGACCTGCCGCGGGCCCGGGAGCTGACCGCCGAGCTGCACCGGGCCAGCCTCCTGCAGCTGCCGGCGCCGGACCGCTACCAGTTCCACGACCTGGTGGGCGTGTACGCCAGGGAGCTGGCCGCGGCGCCGGAAAACGCGGCGCAACGGCAACTGGCGTTCGGCCGGCTCCTGGACTGGTACCTGCACACGGTCAGCGCCGCGGGCCAGGTGCTGCAGCCGCACCAGCCGCACTTCGACCCGGCCTCGCCCGCCCTGGTCGAGCCGATGCGCGTCGACACCTACCAGGCCGCGCTGCGCTGGTGCGAGAGCGAACGGACGAACCTGGTCTCGGTGGTTCGCGCGGCGGCGTCCGGCGGGGCGTCCGGGCACGCGTGGCGGATCGCGCTGGCCTCGTCGGCGTACTGGTACATCGCCAAGCGCCGGGAGGACTGGCGGACGGCGACCCGCATCGGGGTCGCTGCCACCCGTGCCGTGGGTGACCGGCGGGCCGAGGGAGCGCTGCTGGCCAGCCTCGCGACCGCGCTTTGCGAAAGCCGACGCTATGCCGAGGCCATCGAGCTGTACCAGGAGTCGCTGCGATTGCACGAGGCCAGCGGCGACCGGGACCGGCGAGCCACCAGCCTGAACAGCCTGGCCGTCGCGCACGCCGAGGCGGGCCGCCCCGATGAGGCGCTGGCGACGTTCGCCCTCGCCCGCGAGGAACACCGGCTGCGGGGCAACCGGCGGGGTGAGGGCGTGGCACTGCAGAACATGGCCCAATGCCACGTCCTGCTGGGACAACCCGGCGAAGCGATCGCCCGCCACGAGGAGGCGCTGACTGCGATGCGCCAGGTGGGTGACCGGTACGCCGAGGCCATCTGCATCGCCAATCTCGGCGAGGCGCACGCCGAACTGGGTGATCACGAGCGGGCGATCCTGCGCTTCCGCGAGGCGGTACGGCTGCACCTGTCCACCGGCAACGAGCACGGCAGGGCGCGGACGCTATTGGCGCTGGGGCGGTCGCTGGGCGAGCTGGGCGGCGCCGACGGCGCCCGGTCCTGCTGGCGGCAGGCGCTCGCCGTCTTCGACGAGCTGGGCGACCCGGAGGCGGACGAGATCCGCGCGCTGCTGGGCGAGCCGGCGACCACCGACAGTTGACCTGCTCCCCGACACGACCGGCGCCTGGTCCGGATTCACGCCCCGATCCACCGTGCCTCGCCGGCTGTAACACCTGTCGGCGTAGCGCAGGTCCGAGGTGGTCCGTGAGCTGGGACAACCGTGCCCCGAGGGGCCGGAGTTCCGCGGCCGGCCCGTATGCAGGTCCCTGCCAGGCCGGCGCTTCATCAACGTGCCCGGCCACTACCACCCCGAGCAGTGTCCGCAGATGTGAACCGCGCCTCCATTGCTCCTCGGAGGTGAGAAATGCGTAGCCGAGATCGGGGTGTGCGGCAAGAGATGGTGCGGCGAGAAAGCCGGGAGGCTTACGAGAGGCTTCGCACCTACTTCATCATCGCGGTCCAGGCGGGTGCGGCGGACGGTCTGTCCTGGTTCATCGCGCGTGACGTGCTGCACAATTCGCAGCCGTTGTTTGCACCTGCCGCCGGACATCCCGGACGTGGTGCACCAGGTCGATGTGCCCTTCGCGGCGGGCCCAATCCTGCAGGTCAGCGGGTTGGGCCTGGTCGGCGGGTGGGGACACCGTGAAGTAGGCGGTCTCGCGGCCGGTCTTGCCGTTGCTGGTGGTGCGGGTCCGGGTGATCCGGACGGACTGCTCGGCGTGAGGGAACCTGATTCCGTCGGGGGTGTACACGGTGATGGCTTTGACGGTACGGGTCTCGCGGCGGCCGTGGCCGCGGTCACGGCGGCGGCCTCCGATCGGGATGCGCGGCCAGGGCAGGGCCTTGAGCTGGGTGAACAGGGTGGGTGTGGAGTAAGCCGCGCGGCGCGGTGTCCTCTTGGGATCGTTTCCGCGCGACTTCTCCCCGAACCGGACGTGCGAGTTTCCCCGCATCGCGGCTCT